>JAEUUY010000021.1 GCA_016787225.1 Chitinophagales bacterium | reverse complement strand
TCCATTCTACGTCTTCTAATTTTTCATCACAAAACTTCAAATCTAACATAACTCAAAATTTGAACTCAATAAACGCTATGTATTTAAGTTCTAAAACCTTATATTTGTCTAAATGTTAGTTTTTAGACGAACTGGCGTTATGCGTCATTGTACAGCGACACTGCAAACATTAAACGAACAGAAAAATGATAGAAAATTTACCGACATTTATTTCATTAACTTTTGGACTGACAACAGTTGCGACCTTGCAACTTTTCATTTGGACAATTAGAAATTCAAATTCTGAACAAACTCGAAAAATGGCAACTCCCATTTTTATCGGTTTAACACTTTGGTTGACAATTCAAGCAGTTCTGGCGTACAAAAATGTTTACAACAGCGACACAAATACATTTCCACCCAAAATAATATTAACAGGAATTTTGCCGACTATTTTCACAATAATTTTATTGTTCTCAACTTCAAAAGGCAGAAAATTTATTGACAGTTTACCGCTCAAGTATTTGACCTATCTAAACACAGTAAGAATACCTGTTGAGATAGTTTTGTTTTGGCTTTTCTTGAACAAAGCAATCCCTGAACTTATGACTTTTGAAGGACGAAACTTTGACATACTTGCGGGAATAACAGCACCAATTATTGCATATTTCGGACTGTCAAAAGCTAAACTAAAAAGGCAGACAATTTTAACTTGGAATTTTATTTGTCTAGGACTTTTAATTAATATTGTTGTGAACGCTTTATTTTCAGTACCTTCACCCATTCAAAAATTTGCTTTTGACCAACCGAACATTGCGATTTTAAATTTTCCATTTAGTTGGTTGCCGACTTTTATTGTACCAATCGTATTATTTGGACACTTGACTTCAATTAGACAATTAATGAGATATAAAACAGAATTTATAACGAACGAAAAAACAACGAACGGCTAACAGCAGTTTGGCAAAATGGCGGATTCAGTGCTAAAATGAAAGTAAGTGCTTCAAAATCAGCCACTTCGCCAAGCTGCAAACCGTTATGTGTCAGATTTTCTGAAAACACACACTAACGTATTAAGCAAAAAGGACTAAAAAAACATATGAAGAAAATATCAGAACTTGTAGAACAAAGGTTTCGTGTAAAAAATGTCTATGACAATACGGGCAAACTTGTAGAATTAAAAGAAGAATATTTAGCTAAAGGAACTATAAACGCTATAGGTCAAAATCAAAGATTGATTCATTTTGGTATTGATATGGTTATAATTAAAATTCTGCTAGAATTAATCTTTTACATTTTTGAACTAGTTGGTTTCTTTCCTATTCAAGTAGAAGAAGAAACCTTTGTTGTTACTTTTTTATTATATCTGTTTCAAAGTCTTATTTATGCCTCATACTATTTTCTATTTGAACAACTATGGCAAAAAACACCAGGAAAGTACTTCACTAAAACTATTGTGGTAGATGAGTATGGTTGTAAGCCAAAAATCAAACAAATGGCTTTAAGGTCTATTATCAGGCTAATACCATTTGAAGCATTTAGTTGTTTAGGGGACATTAGTAAAGGATGGCACGACAGATGGACGAAAACAAGCGTTATTACAAACATGAATTTTGAAAAAATAAAAATTCTGCAAGAAGAGCAAAAAGATATGGTGTTCTATAATAAAAAATCCGACACATAACTGCTGGTTTGAAGAAAGTCGGGCTGTGTGTCTTCAAAATAAATTTTGTCTTTATGCGAAAGTGTGTATTTTTGATTAATCGTTGTCTTGGAAAACCCGACCTACTTCAAGCCAGCGGACGATGGCAGAAATATTACTAAATCTACTAAAGAAATAATTACATTTAAAACTAAAATTATGAAGAACTATTTTTCAACAATCGCAATATTTTTTTTGACATTTACTTCTTGTGATAAGGATGAAAATGCAATAACTAATAATTTAGAAGGTACTTGGAAATTAACTGAAATACTAGCTGACCCTGGAGATGGTAGTGGAACATTTAACCCAATTAGTAGTAACAAAAAACTAATATTTGATAATAATGGTAACATAACTTCTAATGGCTTAATTTGTGACATGTCAATAGAAACCAATTCAAGTACAACTGGAACATATTCCATATCTAATTCTACTATAAATTCTACAAACTGTCAAAATTCAACAATTAAATATGAATTGAATGGTAATACCTTAATACTTGTTTATCCATGTATTGAAGCTTGTAAATCAAAATACACTAAAATACAGTAATTAAAATACTTCTGCCAACAATGTATTGCCAAAAGCGGGGCTGAAGTACATATTTAGAGACTTTTGTACTTATTTGAACATTTGTACTTTTTATCAACTTTAGTGCTAAAAATCCCCGCCTTCGGCAATACCCAAACCGATGTGCCAAAATCCCTAACAATGGCAGTTGTCGGTAGGATTTTGGCACATCGACTCGCGCGGCTTACAACCGCCATTTGTGCTACGCCCTACGGGACTTCGCACATCTGGCGGTTTTGCAAAATTTCTCGAGGCAAATAAACTTCATTATATTTGCTCTCCAAACCTCGCAAAGCCGCGCGAGTCGTTACCAGCAAGCTTAGACAACGACACATTGGACAATAAAATTGAAACATATTCGACACTTTGGAACTTGGTTGACATTGACCAAAGCAACCGCAAATTGAAAGACATTGCAACTTTGTTTTTGAATGCAATGAATGATTGGCCGACACAAGACCAAAGCAAAATTGCTGACTTTGTTCAGGAACTTAAAGAGTATTTCGGTTCACCAATTACCGTTGAGAAAATAGAAGCAAGAAAATTCAACGAACAAAATGCTTGGCAGGTTGAAGCAGGCAGTTCGATAGCTGAACTAATCGACACTTCGACAAGATTTTGCAATGAGAGTAACTTTGACAACATATTAAAAAACATTCTCGATTTCTACGAGCAAGAATTTAATAAAATGGACTTTATTGCAATACTTTCATACAGGACGACTGATGAAGGTGGCAGACTAACTCCTGCGAAAAGCGGTTACAGACCGCAAGTAAAGTTTGATTTCACCGAAATGCAGACTTCAGGACAACAAACTTTCATTGACAAGGACACAGTTTTTCCTGGTGACACAGTTGAAGCAAAAATCAAAATCCTATCACCCGACTATTTTGCTGGTTGTTTGACCGAAGGAATGCAATTTGAATTTAGAGAAGGTGCGACAGTTATTGGTACAGGAGAAATAAAATATATTGTAAACGACAAACTAGAAAAAGCCAGCCGGTAACACGGGTTTTGCGTCAGGCGGGCTGATGTGCAAATTTGGAGCTTTGTGCTTCTATTCAAGTTCAGTGCTTATTGACAGTTTAGTGCTCCGAAACCCGCCCGAACGCAAAGCCCGAAAACGTTGTCTGCTATGATTGCGAAACGAACAAAAAAATCCACAAAACAAAAAACATTGAAAAAACTTATAAGCTTTTACATTTTACAAATATTTTTTCTACAAACAAATTCACAAGTAAATTCTGACGGAAGTCAAGTAATTATAATTGAGTTAGATTCAAACATACAACAAGAGCTTGACAAGTTTACCAATAGAAAGCTAATTGCTTTTGAAAAAATCTCTATAGGAAACTTTAAGGGTGCTATTGAGGATTTAAGTTATATAATTTTAAATTTTAAGAAAGACAAAGACTATATAAATGACATTTATTACAATTTAGGAAGAGTTTATTTCAATAATGGCGATATTGATAGTGCAATTAACTATTTCAGATTAAGTCTTTTCTATACTCAAAAAACTAAAAAATTCTTTTTTAATGAAACTTACCTTGAACTCTCAAAAGCATTTCAAACTAAAAACAAACTTGATAGTTCTATAAAGTACTCTAGCATATATATTAAGGAAGAAGTGGACTCAAGTATTGGATATTGGAACAGAGCGTATTACTATGTGTTAAAGAAAGACTTTGTCAAAGCAGAAAATGATTACAAAGTTTCTTTATTAAAATCAAAAAAATATCATAATCAATATACAAGTGCCATTTATTATGATTTACTTGAGCTTTATACATATCAAAACAACCAAGAGAAAGTATTAGACATATTAAAAAATATTGACAATGAAGTTAGAAACTTTATTTGCAAAAACTCTACCCAACTGAACTTAAAGTACAAAGAATATTATCCAAAAATTTGCAGTTTAATTGAAACTAACACTTGCAAATAATCACAGCAGACAACTGTCGGTTTGGCATAAGGCGGGGTGCAGTTTGGTATTGAAAGTTTAGGAATTAGAATTATATTTGTGATGATAAAAAACATACCTGTCTGGCTCGGAGATTAGCCTGGGCGGTCTCTGTGCCTTCATGCAAATAAAATAGCACAGACATCAATGCTTTTATTTCTTCGCAAGAGAGGGTCTAAAAAAATGTCGGGGTTAAATGATTTTACACAAAAAATTTCACCGAAGAAAAATTGACATTTACTTTAAAAATTGTTCGGCAGAGAAATAAGCAGTATTTCTTTAGTCAAATTGATTAATTTTGTGAGTTGAAAGATAGATTTTGAAAAAATTACTAATCCTTTGTTCCCTATTATTCTCTGCTGAGTGGAGTCTAGCTACTCACATAGTAGGAGGCATGGTCACCTATAAATATCTGGGGCTCAATAAATATGAGCTGACATTTAAAGTTTATAGAGATTGTAATGGTGGTCAGGCACTATTTGATGGTGATCCTACTGCTCCTCAAGGAGGCTTCAATCGTCCATTTTTCTTCGTAGTATTTGATAATCAGAGTGGTGCTCGAGTAGATAGTGGTTCACTTAGGCTCATAAGAAAAGATACGGTAAAGTCTGTAATTGTCAGCAAATGCCTACCTGATGCGGATAAGCTCACCTGTGTAGAACAAGCTTTATACAAAGATACCATAACCGTGCCAGATGGTTCGAGATGGTACTCCATCGTACATCAGCGCTGCTGCAGAAATAGTGGTATCGACAATCTCAAACCCCTTCCTGGAGGGGGCGGTGGTGGAGGTAGTAGCTATCCAGGGATGACGATTTATAATATTATCCCTCCATCCAATAGCTATCCTAATAACTCAGCGGAATTTAAACAATTTCCGCCACTATTTTTATGTGCTAATCAGTCATTTACCTTTGATCATGGGGCGACTGACCTCGATGGCGATGAATTGAGATATTCTTTAGTCAATCCTTTAGACGGAGGATCTCCGAATGCTCCCCAGCCTGATGCTCAGCAAATATCCAATGTGAGAATCAATGCCAATTTCGAACCTCCTTTCAGTATGAGCAATATTATGGGAGGTACGCCCAATATAGCCATAGACGAGAATACTGGTCTGCTAACGTGTAGACCAGATAATGCTGGAAGATTTGTAGTGAGTGTCATGGTCAAGGAAATACGAAATGGTGTAGCAATAGATTCTGCCGTGCGAGATTTTCAATTCAATGTATTTACCTGCGATATTCCTAAATCTGATTTGATTTCTATCCCAGGTTCATATGACCCTGCATCGAGAATGTTTGATTATAAGATTAACTGCAAAGATAAAATTATCAACTTCCAAAATTCTAGTACAAATACCTCAGGGGCTATCTGGAATTTTGGGGATCCTGCTTCTGGCACCAGGGATACCTCTACCTTGAATAATCCTACGCATGAATACACGGATACGGGTACGTTTATTGTTACCTTAATCTCCTACAAAACGATAGCTGGTGGTCTATGCTATGATACCCTGCGCGCACGTGTAAGAATTTACCCTACTTATTTTGCAGATTTTGCCATAAGCCTTAATCCTCCAAAATGCCCTGGTGACTTGGTGAGTTTTACAGATAAATCAGTTGCCACATTTGGTCAATCTGTTAAATGGAAATGGGATTTCGGAAATGGTAAAACAGATACCTTGAAAAACCCAACTCACCGGTATGACCTTTCAGGAGATTATACAGTAAAACTAACAGCAACCAGCAGTAAGAAATGCGTAGCAGACACTCAGTTTACATTTAAGGTTCAGAATCTTCCGGTTATTTCTGCTACCTTACCGAATGCCTGCATTGGTCAAGCATTTAAGCCTGTATGCAATATTACTGTTCCGGCTCCAGATGCGATTACTTCTGTGCGATGGAATTTACCAGATAGAGTAGATAATAGCTGTGCCACTAGCTATACACCTCCGAATATGAATAATTTCACTATCAAACTTTGGGGACAAACCGATAAAGGATGTAAAGATTCACAGACGTTTAATGTAAAAGTCAATCCTCTTCCTACTATAACTACAATAGATGATACCTTTATATGCTATGACAGCAAGATTCGATTAAATGCTTTTGGTGGGGTTTCTTATAGCTGGACCCCTGTTTCGCAGCTAGACAATCCCAACACTCGAACGCCATTAGCCTCTCCTATTTATCCTAATTCTAGTCAGTATATCGTAAAAGGCACGGATGCACTCGGTTGCTATAATTTTGACTCTGTACTCGTATCATTTCATGTGAAACCTTTCATTGATGCGGGCAAGGACACTAATATTTGCTTGAATCCTGGACCATTCAAACGTGAAACTGTAAACTTAACTGGTCAGGGAAATTTTCAAACATTTTTCTGGACTCCAACAACAGGACTAGATAACCCAAATTCAAAAACACCGATTGCCAAACCTACCGTCACTACAGACTATGTATTTAATGGGATAGATCAGTTTAACTGTGTAGTAAAAGATACTGTTAGAGTTATCGTTTTAGACCCCAACCTCAACCTGTTTAGAAAAAATGATACCTTGAAATGTAGTTATGATACCATAGTTTTAGTCCCTTTGGATTTAGGAGAAATCACCAAATACAGGTGGACATATCCTGACCCCAATCCCACTTGGATGCATCCAAATGATTATTTTATGCAAAGACCCCGAGTTTATAATCGAAACAGCTATACATATACCTTGATTATAGATAACTACTGCTATAGTGATACAGAAAGTATATTAGTGAGAATAGTTCCAAGCCCAGTAACCAATTTACCAAAGGAAGACTCTACATGTTACGGAACTATCTATCAATTCAATTTAAACCCAGATAATACCTATCGCTGGTCTACGACAGACCCTTCACTTAGCAATAGATCTATTTCTAACCCTAGTTGCAATCCTAAAGCTACGGTGTGGTATTATATCACTGCCACGAATAGTTTTGGCTGTACAGTAGCTGAGGGCATGGAAATGATAGTCAACTATCCTCCCATTATTAATATATTAAACAGACCGAAGTATGTGTGTCTAGGAGACTCTGTAGAGATGAATGTACTTAGTAATCTAAAGTCAAAAGTCAGATGGTCTCCGGGAACCTATATCTCCGATTCGAATTCTAAGGATGTGTTTTATTTTCCACCCAAAACTGAAAATTTAGAACTCAAGGTGTTAACAGCTGAAAACTGCTTCACTATAGAAAAACTGCGGATACCTGTCCAATTACCTATTAAACCTAATGTGCAAACTCCCGTACATTTCTGTAAAGGAGGATACACAGAGTTATATGCCTCTGGTGGTTTCTACTATCTATGGAAACCTCCATATAACATTAACGATACCTTAGTGGATAAGCCTCAAGTCTACCCGGACTCTAGTTTTAGATATTTGGTAAAAGTTGCTAACGATTGTTTTTTTGATACCATTGGAGTAAATGTCATTGTTGATTCTCTGCCTAAGGTAAGTACTACACCTGATACAAGTATTTATAGAGGAGCTGACATAGAACTTCAAGCATTTACCTCAGCACCTAAAATTGAGTGGTATCCTCAGCCATTGATACCTACCAATCCTTTTAGTTCTTCGATTCGAGTCCAACCAAAAACGAATACAACCTATTTCGTCAAAGTAACGGATGGTAATAATTGTGTAGGATATGATAGTGTGAATCTAGGTGTTTACTCAAAGAATGTATTGCTAATACCAACCGGCTTCTCACCTAACGGAGATGGAGTGAATGATGTATTTAAAATAGCGAAACATCTCAATGTTAAAACTCTAAATTATTTCGAAGTTTATAATCGATGGGGAGAAAAAGTTTTTAGCACCACCAATATTGAACATGGCTGGGACGGAACCTATAAAGGGGATCCTGTACCTAATGGAACTTATAATTGGCAAATTCAGATAACCAATTATGATAATGAAAAAATAACGAAAGCAGGAAATATAGATATTATCAGGTAATATTCATAGACCCAATATCTCCTATCTCATCTAACTCATTCTGCTCTTCAAACTTCTTTTCGCTGATGACTGCTGTATCACTCCACCTGTCATGCCACAGGTGATTACCGAAAAGGTAAAATAGGGCTTCGATACCTATTATTCTCGAAACGGTTCGCTTCAATATGGTCTTAAAATTAGGTTTTGAAGCATCATATTCATTGACTACTTTCATTTTAAATATAAATTTTCCTATGGTCTTCTGAAAATAGAATTCAAAAATGAGGTAATAAAGCAATAAAATGGTGATAGTAGTGATATTATCTAACAAGGGATATTGAACTAAAATATCCATGGAGCCTGGGCTAACTATTTCTCCCAAAAATCCAATGGAAAAGGTAATACCATAACCCAAAACTCTGTCTATTATTGCACCTATAAATCTAAACCATTTACTAGCAATACTTCGCTGAACGAGTTCGGCTTTTTTACTATCTATTTTATCCCAATTCATGAATGGCAAGAATCCCTATTTCTTAAAAGGATTCTCAAGTCTAACAATAATATTTAAATGACTTAATTAAACTAAGCAGAAGCCTTACCTGCTAACTTAGCCTTCAAACCTGCATCGATAGCATCTAAAAACTCTTCTGTATATAAATAGTCAGTTCCATGATCTACTTTATTAGAACCTTTTACTATAATAGCTAGGTCTTTAGTCATTTTACCTGATTCTACTGTCTCTATACAAACTTGTTCTAAGGATGTAGCAAATTTATCTAATTCTGCATTGTTATCTAATTTAGCTCTAAATGCTAAACCTCTCGTCCATGCATAAATAGAAGCGATGGGATTGGTGGATGTTCTATTACCTTTCTGATGCTCTCTATAATGACGAGTCACGGTGCCATGGGCAGCCTCTGCTTCCATAGTTTTACCATCGGGTGTTATTAATACAGAGGTCATCAAGCCCAAAGAACCGAAACCTTGCGCTACACTATCTGACTGTACGTCGCCATCATAGTTTTTACAAGCCCATACAAAGCTACCATTCCATTTCATAGCACTAGCTACCATATCATCTATCAATCTATGCTCATAGACTATGCCAGCTGCTTCAAACTTTGACTTATAATCTGCCTGATAGATTTCTTCAAAAATGTCTTTAAATCTACCATCATATTTTTTCAATATCGTGTTCTTGGTAGAAAGATAAAGAGGCCATTTCTTAGTCAATGCAATATTGAAGCATGAATGAGCAAATCCTTTGATACTTTCGTCCGTATTATACATACAAAGTGCTACTCCGTCTCCTTTAAAATTAAATACTTCAAAAGATTGAGGCTCTCCCCCACCTTCAGGTGTAAAAGTCATGGTCAATTTACCTTTACCTTTGATTACAGAATCTGTAGCTCTGTATTGATCCCCATATGCATGACGACCAACAATAATAGGTGAAGTCCAGTTGGTCACTAATCGAGGAACATTATTCATAACAATAGGCTCCCTAAAAACCGTACCATCTAGTATATTTCGGATAGTTCCATTCGGAGACTTCCACATTTGCTTTAATTTGAATTCTTCAACACGTGCCTCATCTGGAGTAATTGTCGCACATTTGATTCCGACACCATATTGCTTGATAGCATTGGCAGCATCAATCGTTACCTGATCATTGGTTTCATCGCGATATTCCATGCCAAGGTCATAGTATTTGATGTCTACGTCTAGATAAGGTAAAATTAATTTCTCCTTTATAAACTTCCAAATGACTCTTGTCATTTCATCGCCATCTAATTCTACTACAGGGTTGGCTACTTTAATCTTTGTGAAACTCATGATTTTAAATGTATTTAATGCTTAAAAGAAGGCAAAATTAAATAATATCCTCTTTAGTTTTTGATTTAATACTAACTAATCTGTTAAAAAACTATATACCATAGCCCGATGCGGGATATCATCTTCTAAATATTCCTCACCTATAGCACTAAAACCAAGCTCTATATAGAATTTTAATAGATAACTCTGAGCGGAAATTTTAATATTCTCAGTTGGGAAGAGTTCTTGACAATTCAAGATGGCTTGTTTCATAAGTTTTTTACCTAATCCATGCTGTCTATGAGTTTGTTTAGTACATACGCGGCCTATTGAACTATAATCTGAATAGGATACGCCTACAGGTAAAATTCTAGCACAAGCGACCAATTGACTATCTAAGAACCCTAAAAGATGATATCCAAGTCTATCCTTATCATCTATATCTTGATAGACGCAGTTCTGCTCCACTATGAAAACCTCTGAACGCAGCTGGAGAAGCTGATAGAGCTCAGAAATAGATAATTTTTCGAAATGTTTTAACTTTAAGATCATTTATTGATTACCTTATTCATACAGCAAACTCCCAACTCTTATCCAGGTAGCGCCGCATTCCAATGCTATTTTATAATCTCCACTCATACCCATAGAAATTTCTTTGAGATTTAAGTCATACTTTTGATTCAAACGATCAATCGTTTGCTTAACTACGGTAAATTCACTTCTTATTTGTTCTGTATTATTTGTCATAGAAGCCATAGCCATCAGCCCTTTTATTTGAATATTAGGATAATTTGATACATCTATATCTGTAAAAAGGTCTATCAATTCCTCAACAGAAAAACCATATTTCGTCTCTTCTTGCGCTACATGAAGCTGCAAAAATACACCGATGGCTTTACCTACTTTGCCTGCTTCTTTTTGTATTTCATTCAATAATTTCAAGCTATCTACTGAATGTATAGTCGATACTTTATCGATAATCTGTTTGACCTTATTCGTCTGTAAATGACCTATAAAATGCCAATCGATATCATCGGGCAATAACGGGTACTTATCACAAAGTTCCTGAGCTTTATTCTCTCCAAATACTTTTTTCCCGCACAGATAAAGTTCTCTTAAAACCTCCACTGAACGCATCTTTGTCACAGCAATCCACTGAGCATGATAGGGTTGACACTGCTGATCGAGTATTGATAAGATTTCTTTATTGATAGACATGGAGCGAAAGAAATTAATTAAAAATTTTCCTGTACATTTGCTAGATAAAAACAAACTCAAAAATAACGGCTTTGCGGTTTATTCTGTTATTAATTATTGCGCTATCGTATAGTTGTGCTAACAAGAGTATTATCAATGCTGATAAATACAAAGAAGCTTTATTGAAAATCCATCAATGCGAGGCCTACCATGAATTGAAAATGTCTAGTAATCATCCTGTATTTCTAGAAAATTGTAAGGCGCAGGCTTTATTAGATTTAAATATAAGTAAAAAAGACTTTGATAAGACTACTGAATATTACAAATCGAGACCAAAGGAATTCGAGGCACTTTATGATAGTATACTACTAAAATATCCATAAAAGAAACCAGTGATTAAGTTTATAGAATGTCCGAGAGATGCTATGCAGGGAATCCCAATTTTGATTCCTACGGAAAAGAAAATTCGATATATTCAGTCGTTATTAGAAGTAGGTTTTGACGTTATAGATTTTGGAAGCTTTGTGTCTCCAAAGGTAATACCTCAAATGGCAGACACTGCTGAGGTATTAAAAGGCCTAGATTTATCAAAAACCAAATCCAAACTTCTAGCCATCGTAGCGAATACGAAAGGCGCAATAGAAGCTTGTCGCTACTCTGAGATTGATTTTCTAGGTTATCCATTTAGTATTTCTGAGACCTTTCAGCAGCGCAATACCAATTCTGGAATAGCAGAGTCTTTTGAGCGCGTCAAGGAGATAGCATATTTGACGCATGAAAGTGGTAAAGAAATGGTCGTTTATATTTCTATGGGCTTTGGGAATCCTTATGGAGACGAATATAACGTAGGTATTATCAACCAATGGGTAGAAAGAATAGCTGCTCTCGGTGTGAAAATATTTTCACTCTCCGACACGATTGGTATAGCACAACCTGAGCTCATAGCAGAAGTTTTCAAAGGAACTATCGGAGTTTATAACGATTTAGAGTTTGGAGCTCATTTGCACTCCGCTCCGCATAACTGGCTCCCCAAAGTAAAGGCAGCCTATAAAGGCGGTTGTCGCCGATTTGATGTAGCCATAGGAGGACTCGGTGGCTGTCCTTTGGCTAAAGATGAGCTCGTAGGAAACCTTGCGACTGAATACTTTGTCAATTTTTTCCGTAAACAATTCAAACCAGAATTTGATGAAGAAGCGTTTTCAAGATCATTGAGAATGGCTAGAGAGGTATTTCATTTGCCGTAATACTAAAACACATTTTATTTTTTTCAACTTAAATAATATCCATGAAACCCACATTAGTTATCGGAGCCTCCGAAAATCCAGAGCGCTATTCCTTTAAAGCTATCAACATGCTTCTCGATCATCATCATACCGTCTATGGTTATGGTATGAAATCTGGAAATTTGAGAGGTGTGGAGTTTATGACCGATTATGCTCCTGTTGATGTGCATACGGTAACGATGTACGTCGGAGTCAAAAATCAAACTCCAGAGTTGAAAAGCTATATAGAGAGTCTCCAACCAAAACGTGTCATCTTCAATCCTGGAACAGAAAATCAGGAATGGGAAAATGAGTTGAGAAATAAAGGCATAGAGCCTGAAGAGGCATGTACCTTAGTTTTACTTCAGACTGGGCAATACTAATGTGATAATTTGAAAATGAAAATTATCTAATCATTTTTTTTTCAAAGCTATAAGCTATAATAAAACGTCTTACTGGTTTTATTTTCTATTGAATAAATCATTCCGCTTTTAGCAATGTAATCTTCATAAGACTGGACGCCATCATTCTTAGTAAGTATCTGAATAGGTTGTGCACTAGAGTAGGCAATCATAGTGACTGTGTCAGAGAAATGATAATAAGAACATAACGATTCATCCTGCTTAGAATATGGAGCTATTCGCTCTTTAAATTGCTTCCCTGAAAAACAAACCTTATAGAACTGACGAGATAAAATACGATGAGATAACAGATTTAGAATTTCATCCTTAGCACTGAGCATATCCTTAATTACGGTCCACACATCACTATCATCCAACTTGACGAATTCTGCTATAATTTCTGGAGATAATTGACTTCGCTTCTCCTCTGCCAATTGGAAAAAATAATTTAAGCGCGGATTAGAACTCGTTATACGTTCACCATTTCGAATGAGTTCGTAGATACGTTCAAAAAACTTAATCAACATAAACTCGGCACTCATGACCGTTTTATGAAGATAAACCTGCCAATACATTAGATTTCGAGAAAGTAAAAAATGCTGCACACTCATAATTCCTTTTTCATGCACCACTATTTCATTATCTACAACATCTATCATAGCTAAGATTCTATCCACCGCTATATTCCCTTCTACCACACCGCTATAAAAGCTATCTCGTTTGAGATAATCAAGCCGATCGACATCCAATTGACTAGAGATGAGTTGATGGAAAAATTTACGTGGATATTGATTAGTGAAAATTTCGATGGCTAGATTCAAATCTCCGTTAAATTCCTCGTTCATAGATTTCATAAGTGCGATAGAAATCTGTTCATGGGATATTCTTTTAAAAAAGCTTTTTTCTAGTGCATGTGAAAACGGACCATGTCCTATATCATGCAATAAAATAGCTAAGCAAGCAGCCTCCTCTTCTCTGTCGGAAATTTCAACTCCTTTGACCCGCAATTGTTCTATTGCTACTTGCATAAGATGGAAGGCACCCAAGGCATGATGAAATCTTGTATGAACAGCCCCTGGATACACAAAATGTGTGAGACCTAGCTGGGTGATATTCCGTAGTCTTTGAAAATAAATATGGTTAATACACCGCAATACCAAATCAAATTTGACTCTGATAAAACCATGTACTGGGTCGTTGATAATCTTGTTACTCACTTTTTATAGTAATTAGTCGCAGTATCGAGTCACAGTAAGCAGTTGTAGTTATTTATACTTTGTAACTTCCACGTTACTTATCACCGTGATTACTATCCAGGAAGACGATTGATATATTTATCCATCTCTTTGATTTGATTGACTATTTCAGCCTGTTTAGGCTTAGCGTCTTTCGCTTTTTTGAAATGTGCCTTCGCTGTTTTATTATCTTTTCTATGTATAAAAATAGAGCATAGCATCAACTGAGCACTGGCTACACTATCGGCATCTGGCATACCCTTGGAGACCGCCTCTCTCAGTTTAGGCAGAGCAGTTTTATAATCTCCTTTTTGAAAAGCTATAGCGCCATGCTGAAAAATAGCCATAGCATCCATATCTTTCATTGGCATACCTAATTCTGTGGATTTTTTAATGAGTTCTTCTGCCTTTGTGAAATCTTTTTGAGACATGGCCATATTGCTCTGAATCATATAGTACATAGAGCGAACAGGCTTTATCAGTAGTTTAGGATATTTCACAGAGTCTATAACCTTCATAGCTAGCTGGAAATCACCGCTTTCTACCGACTTCTGCAATAAACGAATAGGTCCTAGTAAAAAATGAGCTAAGAATAAAATAACTCCTATGGTTATCAATATCCAAGCAAAGGTAAAATTATCTGCAAATCCCCAAGCCAATCCAATAGCTATAAGAGCTAAAGATATCCATACTCGGTTAAAAACATAAAATTGTAAGAATCTGAAATTCATCTCAATAAAAATAAGGGTGCGAAGTTAAAAACTATAATGCAAAGAAGAAAAACTATTTCACTCCGTGCATCCACTTGTTTATTAATTTTGAAATTACCAATAATGAAATTCCAATAGCAAAAGAGGCTATTGCAATTTTCTTACAACCATTCATATAAATTGGTAAAGATTCAACTGCTGTAAAGGCTTGACCTTGATCATTTACTTTAGGAATGGCCATTTTAGAACCTATCCAGCCTGCTAATTTATGACCTAATGCCGAAGCTAGAAACCAAATACCCATCATAAAACCTACCATATTCATTGGACTTAATTTGGTAATCATTGAAAGTCCAATTGGCGAAATAAACAACTCCCCAAGGGTAATAAAGAAATAAGCCATCAGGAAATAATAAAGTGGCATCAATCCCGTATTGTTATTCATCCCTGACATTCCTCCCATAAAGAAAACATAATAACCGAGTGAAACTAAAATAAATGATAAACCGAATTTTACAGGAATATTCATCAACTTTAAATTCTTATCCGCATAGGTCCAAAACATGCCTAAAAGAGGTGTCAAGAAGATAATATAAAACGGATTTACCGAATTATTCATCATCGCTGATGAGAGCGTAGTTTCGCCTACTTTAAAATCGACATTTCTTTCTGCCATGAGGTTGAGAGAACCGCCAGCTTGCTCGTAAAATCCCCAGAAGAAAAACGAAGACGTAATCAAAATGACTGCAGACCACATTTTTTGTTTAGATTCGGTATCAAAATTTTGACTTAAATATAGTAAATAGAAGAATGAAACTAAACCGAGAGGACCTAAAATCCAAGTAGTTATTGATGGAACTTTCACAAGAAACATACAGATAGGGACTAATAAGAAAGCACCCACATAATACCATTTTTCAATGGACAATCCATTTTTAACTGTAGAGATTAACTCTGGTTCCGGAGAATCCCCTTTATTATCTAGAGTATGCTTAAAATAGGTGAATACCGCCAATCCTAATATCATAAAAATACCTGCTAACCCAAATCCATAATGCCAATTAACTTTTTGACCCAAATAGCCGCATATCATGCTACCTAAGAAGGCACCAATATTTACACCCATGTAAAAAATAGAATATCCTGTATCTTTTCTAGGGTCATTTTCACCGTAGAATCTCCCTAGCAAAGAGGATATATTTGGTTTAAAAAATCCATTTCCCGAGATAAGAAAGCCTAATCCAAGAAAAAATGTGTAGTCTTGAGGTAGTGCCAATACCAAATGACCAATGGCCATCAGAATACCTCCTAATAGTATACTTTTTCTATAACCCAAATATTTGTCCGCCAGCCAGCCACCCAATAAAGGTGTGGTGTAAACAAGTGCATTATACGCTGCATATTGAAAATTCGCTGTTTCATCGGACATTTTCAATATATTGGTCATATAGAGAATCAGTAAGGCTCGCATTCCATAAAATGAAAAACGCTCCCACATTTCAGTAAAGAATAGCATCCATAATTGTTTGGGTTGTGCTTTACCATTGATAATAAAAGCAATACCTATCATGATAGCACTGAAAATCGCTCCAAAAACTATTATTATTAAATCTTCTGACATATTTTAAATTTTAAGCTGGGCTAATATACAGACTTCACTCAAACTAGAGCAAAAAAAAGGCTATCCGAGTGGATAGCCTGAAAATATTAATAAAATTGTACTATCTTGTAGGAATAGATTTAGAATTGTCCACCTTGTCGAAACCAAAAGTTGAAGCATCTTTGTAAGTTCGTCTGATCTTCACTGGTACTTTTGCGTATTTCCCCTTACCTATTTGAGAATATTTAAGATAAATCTCCCATTTAAAAAGTCCCAATTGGTTTGCAGAGGTACTAGGGTCAATCGTAATTTGCTGATATACTATTTCTACTTCAGGACCATTGGCTGTTTGTATCACATTAACTTCCAGAGGCTCGTTCCCAAACCATGCTCGTTGGTCGTCGAGAAAATTATGCACGATAACAATTTGACTATTAGCCGCATCAACATAAGCATCAAACTTTTCATTTGAAATTGAACTTTCATTAGTTCTTGCTAAAAAAATTGAACGAAAATATGACAACTTCCATTCAACATCTGGATTTTCGACTCTAGGTGTAAATTCACCGATATCACCACAACCAGCTAACGTCATTGACAATAATAAAACAACTAAATAAGAGAAATTTTTCATTCGTTTGATTAAATTTATTCGCAAATATATTAATTTTTAAAAAAAACAGAAATTTATTTTAATTGCTGATTATGGAATCGACCTTGAAACTAGACAAACCATCAATTACATAGCTAATATAAACTCAAAACCTATGAAACTTCTGGTTATGGCATAGTTTCCTGCATTTCAAAAAAAGTCAAGGCGGTTGATTCTAGTTTACAGTAAAAATATTTTAAAACTACCTTAAATTAGTCTCATAAAATCCCCTAAAGACCTCACTTTCAATATTTCTCCATTATACTTGTCATCCATTCCTACTTTTATTGTTATCATACCTAGTCGATTACCAAATTCAATATCCGTACCTGAGTCGCCTATCATTATAGATTTATCGAAATCTATTTCAGGAAAATCAGCTTTAGCCTGCTCTCCCATTCCCGTTTCAGGTTTACGGCATTTTGGTTTTACCTGAGCTAAGTGAGGACAATGATAAACACGATCTATTTTTCCGCCTATTTCCTCAACTTCATGTTGCATTTTCCAGTGAATTTTTTCCAAGTCATATTCACTCATCAATCCTTTGCCTATTCCTTGTTGATTTGTGACCACCAGCACTCGTCCAAATATTTTAGATAAATCCCGAATTGCTTCTCTACTGCCATCTATCCATACAAACTCGGACTCATTTTTCACATAATCTTCTGGTCTATGCTCATTGAGGACACCATCTCGGTCAAGAAATAGTGTCCAGGATTTATCGATTCTTGGAATAAATTGACGGGGTATCGAAGTCTGAGCTAGCGTATAATCTTCTGGAATACCTATGTCTATGAAATATCCATCACTATAAAATGGCTTTAGATGAAGAAGATCCTTATTAGCTTCAAAAAAATCTTTCTCTAAGGAAAATGAAAAAGGTAAATCAATTAAATCGAAACAACCTTGAGGTAAAAAATATATGCCTCCATTGATATAACCAGTGTCAATCCAAGATTTTTCCTGAAAATCAACAATTTTATCATCTACTATGGTTAATGCACCATATCTATCCGAGTTCGAAATTTTCTTAACAGCCAGAACGACTTCTCCTTCTTTTGATGATTTTACCAATGCTTGTATATCAACATCAAAATAAGTGTCTCCATTAATCAAAAGAATAGATTCTTTCCATTTCTTAGCTAATTCATAAATCAGACCACCCGTACCTCGAGGCTCTAACTCTATCTCATAATGAATACTTACTCCGTAATAAGAATCTTTGAAATGATTTATTATGACTTCTCTTAAATGACCTACTAGCAAAACTACTTCATTAATGCCTTTTTTCTTCAAATCTAAAATCATATAATGAAGAAAAGGCAAGCCTGAGATATCCGCCATAGGCTTTGGCTTATCCTGCACGACGGATGCTAGTCTGGTGCCCTTGCCTCCTGCAAGAATGACAGCTTTTGTAATCATAAAGGTCTTTCGATGAAATGCTTTTCTATGATTTCACAAATAATATGTCCAATCAGCATTTGAGTTTCTTGGATACGCGGGGTATCTGAACTCGGTACTTTTAGCAACATATCGCAATCATCCATTAAGCATGGCTTTGACCCAGTCCAACCTATAGATGTCACGCCCAAGTCTTTAGCTACTTTAAAAGCTTCTATGATATTCTTAGAATTGCCAGAGGTAGACATGCCTATCAAAACATCTCCTTTTTTTCCTTTGGCCTTTAATAATCGTGAAAACACAAACTCATAACCATAATCATTGGCTACGGCGGTCAGAAAAGCATTATCTGCACTCAAAGATTCGGCATTTAGTGGAGGTCTATCTACATAATATCTACCTGAGAGTTCGGCAGCCAAATGCATACTATCGACAGCGCTGCCGCCATTACCACAGAAAATTATCTTTCCACCATTTCTCAATGCTGTAATACAGCAATTAGCAATCTCTTCAATTTTTACAAGTAAGGATTCATCATTTAATACTGCTTGCTTTGTGGCTATACTTTCTTCAAATCGTTTTTTTATAATATTCATTTTAATTAGTTTAAAGTGAAAAGTTTTAGGATATAAAACTAATATGGAGTTATTATAATCCTTTTAAACTTTATATGCTCTAATTTTTATCTTCTGTCAAACTTACCCTTTTTTCGCTATTGCCTTGCAGTCTAGTTAGAAATAAAGTGTCGGTTGTTATTCTGTTCACCTTATAAATCACTTTTCCCAATACATAAACTTGTTTAGAATTTCCGCCGACATTATCCGAAAAAGTCCCTCCGGTATAATTCATAATCAACTGCTTACTCGATAAAAAATATCGACCTTTCTTATTGTAGATAATGTCATTACCACAACTAGCCGACCTAGTATCTGTAAACGTATAATTTGCATTGAATTTCACATAAGGCTGAAACCTATTATCTGAATTAGTATTTCTTATGAGCATTAATTCATCTTCCGTCATAGTATATTGCCAAGAAAAATTGCCAGAAAGCTTACGTCCCAGTTTTTTCGAGGCACTGACATTAAGGATAAATATAAGAATTACACAGACTAGTTTATTCATTATGTTTATTTTTTGAAGTAATTATTAACGATATTTTCACATGCTAAGTCTAGCATTTGAAATACATTTTCGAAACCATCTTGACCACCATAATATGGATCAGGAACACTCATATTTTTCCTTTGGTTAGACTCATTGAGAATCATTTTAATTTTTCCTAGTTCAGCCTCTTTAGCCATAGCTCGCAAATCTTGATAGTTATAGGTATCCATAGCAAAAATAAGATCAAATTCTTCAAAATCTACACTTCTGATTTTTCTGGCTCGCTGATCAGAAATATTTATACCATATTTTTCTGCAATATCTATCGAACGTTGATCTGGAAGACTACCTATATGATATCCACCTGTACCCGCACTATCTACGAAGGCTTCGATATTTCGCTGATCTAATTTATGCTTCAAAATTCCCTCTGCTAATGGAGATCTACATATATTTCCTAAACAGACCATCAGTACTTTCATTCTATCTTCTCTTTTTATTTTTTGATTCCCTCTGGTTTTCCTTAAAGGCAGTATATGGTGTTTTTTTTCCTTTGTTTTGCAACATAGAAACCTCATGTGGTTTTAACATGCGCCACTTCCCTCTAGCTAAATCCTTTTTAGTAAGACCTGCATAAACTATTCGATCTAATTGCTTTACTTCATACTCTAGCTTTTCAAAAATGCGACGAACGATTCTATTTTTACCGCTATGAATTGTTATACCCACCTTGAAGCGATTCATAGGTTCTGGAAAAGCTAATTCATCTACTTTCATAATCCCATCTTCAAGTTCTATTCCTTTGATAATCTGCTCTTCATCTTTGGTGCTAAGCTTTCGATCTAGTGTAGCAATATATATTTTTTCTACATTATACTTAGGATGGGTTAATTGTTGGGTCAGTTCTCCATCATTCGTTAAAAGTAATAAGCCCGAAGTATTTCTATCTAAGCGTCCTACAGGATATATCCTCAAATCCTTATAGGCTGGATTTTTAAGCGCTGATTTTACAAGATCTAACACTGTTTTTCGTTCTTTCTCATCATCAGTTGTAGTGATAAAATCTTTTGGCTTATTTAGTAAAATATAAATCTTTTTCTCTGGTCGAATTAACTTGCCATTAACCTTGACTTTATCGCCTTCCTCAAGAGGTCGGGCTATGTTCTCTACTGGTTTATCATTCACAGTTACTTGCCCAGCTTTGATTAATTTATCTGCTTCTCTACGGCTGCAGATACCAGAATGGGCTATGTATTGGTTTAATCGCATTCTGCAAAGTTACGTATCAATAGATTAAAAATAGAAAAGAAATTTAATTAGATTCCCGCTCCTAAATATGAATTATTAAGAACCTGTGGCTAAATAAAACTAAATTTGCTCCAAGATTAAATGAATCCATGTTTACAGGAATTGTCAAAGACTTAGGAAAAATTGAAAACGTAGAAATAGATGCTGGCAACCTTCATATATGGTTGACTTCTCATTTACACGATGAAATTAACATAGATCAAAGTATAGCCCACAATGGAATTTGTTTGACCGTCGATACCAAAAAAGATAATCAATATCGGGTAACAGCTATTCAGGAAACGATTCAAAAAACAACTATTGGACAATGGAAACCAAATGATTTAGTGAATTTAGAATTATGTTTACGATTAGGAGATCGGTTGGATGGTCATATGGTACAAGGCCACGTGGATACCACAGGAATTTGCGAGTCCATCACAGAAAAAAAAGGTAGCTATGATATATGTTTTTCATATCCCATAGAATTTATGCCACTGGTTATAGAAAAAGGATCTATCACTATTGATGGCATTAGTCTCACCTGTCATAGTCTTACAGAAAATAGACTTATGGTTTCCATAATACCATATACCTGGGAACATACGAATGCCCATACATGGCTTATTGGAAACAAAGTCAATATTGAGTTTGATCTTATAGGAAAATATCTTCAACCCAGATTTTGCACTTGAAATGCAAAATCTGCCCGGAGGGCTGACGATCCTGACAGATACTCGTCAGGATGTCAGGGTTAACCCCAACAAGAAAATCTTCCATATCATACTACTTAGATGTTTAGATTTTCTTCGTCGGTCTGCAGTTCAATAACTTTGAACTGCAAGATTCGGGTTCAACGGAAATTAGGGCTTGCTGAATAACTCAGAAATGTGCCAAATACGAGCCATCAAGCTGACGCTGTATAATAATACTGCGAGGTGCAGATGGCGAAGTAGTTGGTGCGTTTCTGAGTAGTCAAATATTTTTTGGTTAAAATGCATACTTATTCTGGTCAAACCCTAGTAAAATCGTTAATAGTCCTTGCACTTAAATTCAGAGTTTTACTTTATAAATCTATATCATTCAACTATTTTTACGTTATTCAGCAAGACCTAAATTAGCTATTTCCTAAACGGATTGATAAGATACTCCCAATAATTTTTATCATTTTTCATTCTAGGAGTATAGCTTATAATGGGATTTTCAATATAAGTAAGCAGTTCTCTAAATAGCCTTAATCCATGATTTGAAGTATTACTTAAGGTTATATCTGAACTCATCAGCGATGTGACGAACACTATTTTTTCACGAGCTCTAGACATAAGTACATTTAGTCTATTCTCTCCTTTATGCATTAAAATAGGTCCAAAGAAATGATAAATTTTGCCATTTTCGTTTTTTCCATAGCCTGAACTTATAAGAATGATATCTCGCTCGTCTCCCTGAACCTGTTCTATACTTTTCACAAAGAATGGTTCTAAGGTTCTATCTAAATCTAGAATGAGTTTATTAAATTGAGGACTTGAAACTATTTTCTCTTCTATTTTTGAAAGAATAGCTTCTTTCTGCTGTATTGAAAAGGTAATGACACCAATGGATTTAGAATTCCCGAAGGATATCATTTGTTCCATTATACTCTCAACGATTTTCTCAGCCTCCTGATCGTTTTTGCGATTTTTGTAGATTCCATCTGAAAGATAAATTCGCTGTACAGCTTGATTTGAAGAAGAATTTGTTGTATTTAATAAATTAGAATAAAAATGATAATTTGAAAAATAAATCAACTCTCGATACTTAGCTCTATATTGATAATTTAGTTGGATGGAAGGCAACTTTTCTTCAGCTAATTCCAATAAACTCTCATGTGGAGATTCTAAACTGTAATTGTGGTACTTAAAAAATCTTGTCGGGGTCAGTTGCTGACCGTCACCAACAACTATCACCTTTTTGGCTCGAATTAAAGCAGGAATACTATCTAATAATTCAATTTGACTAGCCTCGTCCATGATAACAACATCAAACAACTCTGGTCTTAAAGGAAAAAACTTAGACATTTTATCTAAACTTGATATGGTTATTGGTTTTAACCACAGTAAAAAATCGATATCTAATTTAGATATAGCTTGAAACAGAGTTGGCTTCATTCGCTTGCTAGACCATTTCTTTTGTATAAATTGAATGGATTTTTTCCAGGTATCACGTTTTATCTTTGTCTCTTTTTTTCTTGTATTCAATACAGAGTGAAAGTACTCTTCATTTTCTCGTTGATAGCCTTCCAAAGCAGATACTAGCTGATAATTCATAAAATTAGTGTAATTGCTTCGAACAAAGTTTCGCATTCGAATAAGTTCTCTGACATTATAATTCTTAAGCACTGGATATTGCTGTGGAGATTCCTTCGTATTATACCTGAATTGTTCCCATTCTCTCAAATTTTTAAAATCCAGGCTACATAATTTCTCCCATAAATAATTCTCCATAGGTCTTTCAGAACTCCAATCCAGTTCTAAAAACTGTTGTACACTCCAAGAGGTAAGATTAGGATTTTTTTGAAGTATCCATTTTACATTCTGAATCAGCTCTCTCCATTTTTTCTCTTGAAAATCATTTTTGCTTAACCAGTTTGCTGATACAAATGACCAAGACGGTAAATTTGCATTAAGTTTATTTAAAACATATTTCAAGTTTTCACTTTCGCTGCCTGCCAAAGTTTCTTGTCTTTGATTTCGATCTTCTAAATTGAGTCTTTGGTATTCTTCTTCCCATGCTATGTACTCTAATGCCGACGTTACGTATTCTATTTTATTCCATATTTTGAGCGCATGCCAATCTTTGTTGATTTTTAAAATTTCACCTTCAATTTCTTTTGCTTTTGGCTTAAACCAATTTTTCCAAAACCTATCTTCCTTTAGATGTTCAAGATAGTAGCTTAATTTATCTTTCTGAATTTTTACCAAGAAATTTTCTCTTGGTTTAGACGCCAAATGCCTTTTGATTTTAAGCTCCATCTGCGCCACTTTCTTGGGTAGTTTTTTATGCTTAACCAGTTTTCTTAATATGTCGAAATTGAACTGCGTAACTATATTTAAAGGTTGTTCTAATGTGGCTAGTAAACCGAGAGTATGGTCTAGCAAGAGATTTAGACCTTTTAATAATTCCTGAGTTTGAATCACTTTCTGAATAATATCCTTTGGAGAAATTTGAATGAAGTCTTGTCTAGGAAAAAATACATTTAACAACGCATAAGAATGAATATCGTTTTCAAGCTCATAATCATTTATCTTTTTATTCTCTTTTTTTCTCAATTGTTGAACTGCGGTGAAGTAATCCTCTATAGTTCGAACACAATGTTTGAAATAAGTATAATTAAAATTTTCGTTAGAACTATGATCACCCTTTGTCAATAGCTTTTCTAATCTTGTTTCTATACTCCGATAAAAACTATGAATATTTGTATCATCCAATAAATTTAACACCAAACTATTCAAATCTAATCTATCAAATCTTTGTAGAAGAACATCAAGAGCTGCCTTCTTTTGAGATAAAATGGCAACACGTTTACCAGCCAACACTTCTTGAATGGCAAGATTGAGTATAGTTTGGCTTTTACCTGTGCCAGGCGGTCCTGAAATATGACAAGAATTATTGTGTGCCAATGTCATAGCCTTAGCCTGACTATTATCAATTGGTAAACCATGAATAATAGATAAAAAGTCCGGTGATGGGGCCGAATTAAATTTGTAAATCTCATCATTGAACAAGTCTTGCAAGGCTCTACTTGTCAATCGATTTGACTGTACTAATTCCAAATCTTTTTGTAGGTAAGCCTTATGATTTAAATCAAAGTATAAAGCTGATACTCCGCTAATAATTTTCGATGGATCTATATGTGTTTGACTATTTATCCAGCTATCTAACTCATGGATTGTTAATTCTATATAACCAGAATATAAACTAGGATTTATAAAATAAGTACCTATTTGTTCCCAATGCAGTTCTTGCTCCTTTTTTCTCCATTCCAAATGGACCGGAGATAAGAAAAGCGGTATATATTGGTCTAATTCATTGCTAAAATATTGATGACTCGATAGCAATATTAATATTCTTCCTGATTCACTATAGACTTCTTGAGCACTTCTTACTATGCGCTTTACCTGACTTATTTCACTATGAGTTGAGTCCTTAAATGAAAAATGACCCGATGTAATATCGAGCCATTTTTTAAATTGCAATTTTGAACTGGTAGTATTTCGAGCTAGAAAATCCCAAATATCCACCTCAAAAATAATATCTTCCCTAGAATGTTACTGCAGCTGGGGTAATATTTATAGGTATGATTTTTTTAGTAAAATCATAATTATCTAATATATTTTTAACTGGTTTAAACTTCAACATAGCTTCTCTGACCAGTCCTAGTAGTTTGGCATTCCCTTTCAATTTAGCGTAATTTGCACTCACACCATAGACTACGTCCGCTATAGATTTTTGAGTGGAAGGATTACCATAATGTTGAGACCTTAATTTTAAGTCATTTTTATCAAACTCTAACTCACCACTATGCGGATTAATTTTAGAGGCCACTTTGGGAACATTTTTTTCCAATTCTCTTAACACAAATAAGCTTTGCTGCATATCAGTCAACGCTTTTATATTTTTGTCTATATCTTCTGCAATATCTTCATTGCCATTCGCTTTGAAAATCTCTTTAGCTGGGATTACTTCTAATCCCATCATGTGATTATAAGCAGCATATTGCTTCTCTAGCTTAGTATTTCCTAATTTACCATATAAACTAGAAGCTAAGACATAATTGTTATCCCTTTCTGCTTGTACTGCGTATTCACTAACTGCGTCATTGTCATTGCGCTTTTTGAGGGTATCGGTAATAATTTCCACTACCTGATTGTACTCTTTAATTTTATCTGCTTTTTTTAACTCAACTGCAAATTTTTGATACCCTTCGATAACTCCACCTGTAGCGTAATACTCCATAGCTTTTACCAAATCACCTTTATTGTAATACAAATCACCTGCTTTTTTATAGCCGTCTCTTTGCTTAGTTATTATATAGGTAGCTGCGGCTTGCTCAATATTTTCTGGTTTAGCAGCGTACAAATCTCCAATAAGAAAGATACCTTCATTGTAGCCTGCTTTTTGATAGTAATCTAAAGCTTGTGGATAATAATCCATCCCTAAATCAAAAAATTCATTCCCTATTAGTCTATTGGCTTCTGCAGGATTATATGCTTTAGAAAGTGCTTTAAAAGCATTATCAAATGCTTTCTTCTGCAGTTTAGGATCCGTTTCTTTAAATGCTTCTTCTAGATATGCTTTCCCCACTTTATCCTTGGTTTCCGTTTTATTCTCCTTGCCGCCCTTTGCATAATATCTGTCAGCAGCTTTCAAATCTCCCTTATTATAAAAGGCATCTCCTATAGCCAGATTGCCCTCTTTCTGCATTTTCATCTCACGATAGAGTTCTAGAGCACTATTGAGCATTTCTCCTTGCTTTCCTTTATCTTTTTCTTTCATCGCCTGACCGATAAGTGCATTAGCTTTGGCTAATTTTTTCTGGTCGAGTTGAGGGGCATTGGCAGGGCTTGTTTTTCCTTTTTGAGAATACGAAGGCATTGCTAAACCAGTGAAAAACAATACACACAAAATAATTCTTAACATATTGTAGTTATTTAAGTGATATCTTTTGGACAAATATAAGATTTTTATATAAAACTGAAATTTAAAACTCAATTTTAAGACATTTATTTTAGTAAATTGGTTTAAATATCTCGCATAGTGGTCTTTACTAATTTTAAGTTTTGGCTTGGTTTTATTTAATAAAACAATTGTACATTTGCCCAAACTCTTATTACAAATGGGAAGTGTATTTAAATCCTTTGTTTCCTTATTAGGAATTTTTTTGCTTGGAATGATTACTGTTGGGTTCTTTTTACCGAGAGAAAGTGAATTTTCTGTTACCAAAACAATTTCAGCGAATCCAGAAAAGGTATTTTCAATGGTGATTGATTTAAAAAATTGGGAACAATGGAGTCCTTGGAGAGCATATGACCCAAATATAAAAATGATTTATAGCGAGAATACACAAGGTAAGAATGCCTGGTATAGCTGGGAAGGTAACAAAAGGGTGGGATATGGCAAATTAACGATTACAGATTATGAAGCTAATAGCGAAATTGAAACCCTACTAAATTATGAAAATCAGTTACCAGCTAAAGGCTCTTTTCGCTTTATACCTGTAGAAAATGGAACTGCTGTAACGTGGACAATAGAGGTTACTGGAGTTAACAATCCTATTGCAGCGAAGTTTCTTGATGGTTATAGATATACCATGATGAAATTCTTTCTAGGTAAGGATTTTGGAAAAGGTCTAGAAAATCTTAATCAAGTCTGTCAATAAACCTATAAAATCATCGCGAGGGGTGAAGGAAATGAATTTTTTCGAACACATTGAAGAATTGCGATTTCATATTCTTCGTTCCGTTATTTTCTTACTTATCGTCACCATACTTATCTTTGTCTTTAGTAAGTTTGTATTTGAGGATATAATTTTTGGTCCTTTAGATGTTAACTTTTGGTCTTACAAAGTCTTATGTAAATTAGCTAAAGATTTTTGTGTAACTGAAATCCCTGTAAAACTTATCAATACTGAAATAGCAGGACAGTTTTTCCTACATATCAAAACGGCTTTTATGCTAGGTGTCATGGCTTCCGTTCCTTATTTCCTTTGGGAAATATGGTTGTTTATCTTACCTGCTCTACATAAATCTGAACGCAACTATGCACAGGTGTTGTTAGGGTTTGGGTTTTTATTATTTTTGCTAGGTTCAGCCTTCGGTTATTTTATCATTTTTCCTATTACGCTTATCTTTTTAACAGGGTATACGGTGAGTAATGATATTGTCAATATGCCTAATATTTCCAACTATTTTGAAAATTTATCCGATACGGTCTTATGGACAGGAATTATGTTTGAACTGCCTATTATAGCTTATTTTTTATCTAAAATGGGAATATTAACAACCGATTTCATGCATACCTATCGCAAGCATTTATATATAGCAATATTGGTGGCTGCAGCAGCCATTACGCCTTCACCCGATATTTTTAGTCAAATCATGGTAGCTATTCCACTTTTTATTTTATTTGAAATTAGTGTATTGGTAGTGGCCAGAGCTCAGAGAGGCAGCCTTGAAAGAACTGAATCTTAGTAAATTATTAATAGTAAATAAATATAGTTATGAATTTTAGTCATTCAGAAAATCAAAATTTAGTACGATCGACCATTGCTGAGTTTGCCAAAAAGGAAGTTTTACCATTCTACAAAGAGTGGGATGAAACTCAGGAATTCCCTACACATGTATTTAAAAAATTGGGAGAACTAGGCTTTATGGGCATACTGATCCCAGAAGAATATGGTGGAGCTGGTATGGGATATGAAGAATATATTGTAGCTATTGAGGAACTTTCTAAGGTTTGTGGTTCTGTGGGTCTATCCTATGCCGCGCACAACTCTCTGTGTTCTATGCACTTATTTCAATTTGGAAATGAAGAGCAACGAAGAAAATACAGCCCCAAACTAGCCAGTGGTGAGTTCATAGGTGCATGGGGCTTGACTGAACCAAATACGGGCTCTGATGCTATGCGTATGCTATGTACAGCTAAACAAGACGGTGACAATTGGATTATCAATGGCACTAAAACCTTTATCACTCATGGCTTGACAGGTGATGTGATGGTAGTCATCGTCAGAACTGGAGAGCTTTTAGATAGTCATGGCATGACTGCATTTATCGTAGAACGTGGCAATCCTGGCTTAAAATGTGGCAAAAAAGAGGATAAGCTGGGGATGCGTGCTTCAGAGACTGGAGAGGTTATATTTGATAACTGTATTGTATCAAAAGATGCCGTATTAGGAAAAGTAGGAGAAGGATTTATCCAAGCCATGAAAATCTTAGATGGAGGGCGTATTTCTATTGCTTCTCTTGCTTTAGGTATTGCTAAAGGAGCATTTGAAGCCTCTGTGAAATACAGTAAAGAAAGACAGCAATTCGGCAAGCCTATCGCACAGAACCAAGCAATAGCCTTTAAATTAGCTGATATGGCTACACAGATAGAAGCGGCGGAACTCTTAATTTATCAATGTGCAGACATGAAAGCCCGTGGACTGAAAATTACCAAAGAATCTGCTATAGCGAAATACTACGCGAGTGAGATTGGATGCAAGGTTTGTAATGAAGCAGTGCAAATATTTGGTGGATATGGTTATATCAAAGAATTTCCTGTTGAGAAACATTACAGAGATATTAAGCTCTGTACGATAGGAGAAGGAACTTCTGAAATTCAAAAATTGGTTATCGCTAGAGAATTACTTAAATAAATTGAGTGCGCAGAATGCAGTAATAAGTCGCAGTATAAATTTCGAGATTATTACTGTGCCTGACTACTGTGACTTTTTAAAAAACTTTTAACTGAAAACTAAAAACTTCTTATATTTGCAGGCTTATAAAAAAAGGAGGTAATTATATATGTTAATCATAGATTCAAGAGAAGCAGACTCAATAGATAAGTTGCTTAAAAAGTACAAGAAAAAGTTCGACCAAACCGGAACTGTAAAAAAATTGCGTGCTAGACAACATTTTACAAAAAAGTCTGTTGCTTCTAGAAATCAGCGACTCAAAGCTGCGTATACTCAATCATATTTAAAGAGCTTAGAAGGATAATTCTCCAAGTATTTTATTGATTTTTAGAATCCCCTTACGAAAGTAAGGGGATTTTTTTGTATCATTCGCTAATTCTGCCAATTGGAGTTTTGCTCATTAATATATAAATTGTATTCTTAACAATCTGTCCCTTGACTAAAACATTTATTTCTATATAACTTTGTGGGGGATTTGAAAACATACAAGAAATACATGGATTTTCTATAAGCCTCACACAAGGCTTGCATTTGAGCCAGTTTTCGAGTAAATTTATTTTAGCTTCATCTGATAGATTAGCGTCTAAAGTCACTAAAAAATTGTTCATATAAGTTGAAGCGGTTGCATAATCAGCATATTCTATAGAATTACAGAATTCAGATGAATAAGAACAATTGTCTTCTTCTTTACCGCAAGCTATTAGACTAATAAGAAACAAGTATAATGTCAGTCGTTTTATCATAATCTTTGTTTATATTTACAAAGATAATTCATCCGCTTTTCATATCCAAAATTCATTGTTTACTTCATGCTTCTCTGCACTCATACCTATTTTAGTCTTGGTTATGGCACACTATCGCCAAGTCAGTTGTTAGAGGCTGCAAAACAAAACGGATATGAGTCGATTGCCTTAACGGATATCAATAATACATCTGCGTCCATAGATTCTATTCGATTAGCTGAGGAATTAGGTATTCAACTTAGCCTTGGTATCGATTTTCGAAATGGTATAGAGCAGTGTTATATAGGAATAGCTAAAAATAATATGGGGTATCTCGAACTCAATCGACATTTGTCAGAATTTTTACACAAAGACCAAGAGTTTCCAAAAATAGCTCCAAATTTTAAGCATGTCAATGTAATTTATCCTTTAAGTAAGTATTTAGGTCATAAGCTGAAAGACTATGAATATATTGGCATTTCGGCAAAAGAAGTATCAAAACTTCCTTTTTTATACAAAAGTTTAAATATAGAGAAATGCATCATTTTGCAGCCGCTGAGTTTTTTACAAAAAAGAGACTTTAATGCCCATCGTTTATTGCGTGCTATCGATAAAAACATGCTTTTAAGTCGCTTGGAACCTCATGATCAAGCCAGCATAGAAGAATTAATCTTAAAAGTATCCGTACTCAAAGAAATTTTTAAAGACTATCCCATTATTATAGAAAATACGTTGAATCTGCTGAACGAATCAAAGGTTGAAATCGAAATGGGCAAGATGAGTTTTAAAAACAAACGATTCTACACAACCAGCTATGATGAAGATAATCAAATGCTTCGACAATTATGTATAGAAGGTCTTCCCTACCGCTATTCAGAGGTCACGGATGAAATCACGCAACGAATGGAAAAGGAATTGTCTGTCATTCAAACCATGAAGTTTGCATCCTATTTCCTTATCAACTGGGATATTGTAAGCTATGCGAGGTCCAAGGATTATTTCTACGTGGGTAGAGGCAGTGGAGCCAATAGTCTGGTGGCTTATCTTTTGCGGATAACGGATGTAGATCCTATCGAACTCGATTTATACTTCGAGCGATTTATCAATCCCTTTCGGAATAACCCACCAGACTTTGACATCGACTTTTCATGGACAGATCGAGATGATATGACAGAATATATCTTCCATCGATTTGGATACGAACATACCGCTTTACTCGGCAGCTATAATACCTTTCAGAAAGATGCCGTCATACGTGAATTGGGAAAGGTTTTTGGTTTACCAGCACATGAAATTGATAAACTTCAACGTGAGAAAGACATACAGCAACTGGATTCTATGAGTCAATTGGTGCTTCAATATAGTCAGCTGATAGCAGGATTCCCAAGCCATCTTAGTATTCATGCTAGTGGTATCATCATATCTGAAGAACCTATCCATAGCTTTACGGCTACATTTATGCCCCCTAAGGGTTATCCTACCACACACTTCAGCATGTTAGAAGCTGAGGATATTGGTTTGGCAAAATTTGACATTCTCAGTCAGCGAGGACTCGCAAAAATCAAAGAAACTGTCGATATATTGGCTATGACTAGGGGTATAGACATCGACATACATCAGGTAGCGAAATATAAAGAAGATGAACTCGTCAAGGATTTACTCCGACAAGGAAAATGCATAGGTTGCTTTTATATCGAATCTCCTGCTATGCGCATGCTCCTTACCAAGCTCCAAGCGGATGATTATTTGAGGTTAGTAGCTGCGAGTTCTATCATACGTCCAGGAGTAAGTAAGAGCGGAATGATGGCAGAATATATTCAGCGCTTTAGAGACCCCGTAAAAAGGGAGAAGGCAAAGAAAGCGATTCCACATCTCTATGAAATCTTAGAAGAAACCTATGGAGTTATGGTTTACCAAGAGGATGTTATCAAAGTCGCACATTATTTTGCAGGATTGACTCTAGCTGAAGCTGATTATCTCCGCAGAGGCATGAGTTGGAAGTTTAAACAGCGAAATGAATTTCATAAAGTTAAAGAAAATTTCTTCCATAATTGTATACAAAAAGGCTATCAACAGAAAACGATACAAGACATTTGGTTTCAGATAGAAAGTTTTGCGAATTATGCTTTTTCTAAAGCACACTCCGCCAGCTATGCCGTGGAGAGTTTTCAAGCCCTCTACCTCAAAGCTTATTATCCTCTAGAATATATGGTAGCTACCCTCAATAATGGCGGAGGCTACTATCGGACAGAGATTTATGTGCATGAGGCTCGCATGCATGGTGGTCATATTGAAGCACCCTGTATCAATCAAAGCCATGTGATGACCACTATTCATGGCAAGAATATCTTTCTTGGATTCCAAATGATTCAAAACCTCGAAGCCAATACGGTGCGTTCAATTTTAGAAGAAAGAAAAAAAGCGGACTTTGAAAATTTGACAGACTTTATCGCTCGAGTAAAAATTTCGCTAGAACAGATTATACTTCTCATTCGAATAGGTGCCTTCCGATTTTCTGGAAAAAATAAAAAAGAACTGCTCTGGCAGGCGCATTTAGAAATTAATCCCAAACAAGAGATACACTCCAATGAGTTATTTAAAAAAGAAGTTATAGACTATCAATTCCCCAAGCTAGAGCATCATTGGCTGGACGATGCCTTGGATGAAATAGAGCTATTAGGGTTTCCTCTTTGTTCACCTTTTCAGTTGCTAAAAAATCCACTGCAGGATAATTTCTTGGCGCGAGATTTAAAGAACTATTTACATAAAGAAGTTGTCATTATAGGTTATCTGGCTGCTGTGAAACGCAGTAGCACACACCAAGGCAATAAAATGTATTTCGGAACCTTTATCGACCAAGATGGCGACTGGATAGACACCGTTCACTTCCCACCATCCGCTGCTGCATTTCCATTTCGGGGCAATGGCTGTTATCGACTACGCGGAAAGGTTGTCATAGAATTTGATTTTATTTATATTGATGTAAAGGAAATGCAACGATTGGAAACGGTGAATAGGGATAATGTATAATAAGGAAATTAATTTTTAGCTATATTTGGTTTAAGATTAAGACTATAAATCACTGTGGAAAAATACCAAGACAAATATAGAATCCCTTCTGCTCGATGGCAAAATTGGGATTATGCATGGGATGGGGCGTATTTCATAACAATTTGTACCCGCAATCGTGCCCATTATTTTGGCGAAATAATAGACGATCAAATGGTTTTATCCAATATTGGAATTATTGCCAATATTCTATGGTACGAAATAAAAAATCATGCACAGAATATAGAAATAGACGAATTTGTGGTCATGCCAAATCACATTCATGGGATATTGATATTGCACGGCAATGATACCAATACGGTAGAGACAAGGCACGCCTTGTCTAATGAACAAAATGCACAGACGGGGCATACCCTGTCTGATCAACAAAACAATGAGACAAGGCATGCCTTGTCTCTACCGCATGGGGATGATTTATCCCCTGGCAAAAAACGATTTCAAAATCAGGGTAAAAACACAATATCATCTGTTATAGGTTCCTACAAATCTGCTGTAACCAAACACTGCAAAAGACTGGGTATTGAATTTGGATGGCAATCGCGATTTCACGACCACGTAATTCGAGATTATACATCTTTTATAAATATTCAAAATTACATTCGCACCAATCCTCTCAATTGGAACAAGGATAAATTTTATGGGGAATGATAGCCATAATTTTATTTCAATCGAGAATCAAAATAATAAATTAACTATTTCTTTATATAACTCTCTCCTTTGGCAAATTCATTTTTCTTAATGAATTCTCTAAACTGTTTTTTACTTGGGTTGGCTTTAAAGGGTCGAATGAAATCTTGTTTAGTCTCGGTGATAGTCTGCAATAAGTTAATCTCCTCTTCGCTGCTTATTTGACTTATGTTTAATAAACCTTTCTTTAAGGACAATTTTCTCACACCCCAAGAACTATCGCCATATTTTTGATTCAAAAAAAAATAACCTTTCATCTTTCTAAGTTTGTCTCCTTTATTTAAATCAAAAATTGTGTCAATATAAATATAGTGAAAATCTGATATAAAGCTATCTCCCAGCCGCCTAAATTTAAATTTCATAGATGACTCTTTATCATACAACGTGTCACCAATTATCTCTGCCAATTCAAATATACTATCTCGTAAATCAATAGTATCTTTTCCTATATGGTGTTTGATAACATGATAACTCGTAATCTCAAGATCAATATAATCAGTCAAATTTGAATAATAACCTTGAAGCCTTTTCGGAATAGTGGCCAAATCTTTTTTACCTTGCGGCTGAGGTGAAGTAAATTCAACATATTCAATAGGTCTGCTTTCGTGACAAGAAAAACATAATAAAACGTATCCTAATAAATATCCTCTCAACATATCAGTTAAAGTTCTGTTGTGATTAAATTCCCATTAAATAAGGTATCATCTAACTTCCCCTCCAGCCAATCCATTTCATTCTCTTTTGTCAATATCAACGGCATTCGTTTCTTGGTATTGTGTATGACTGCCATCTGCTCATTCGCTTCCATAGTCAGAATGGTAAAGCTAGGAATAAGCTCTCCTGTAGTGGTATCAGTCCAGACGCTATACAAACCGCCTAGGGCAAATGGTTCTCCATCAGGCATGGTCATGAGAAAAAGTTTTTTGACCTTCCCTTTCGGGTCTTGCCATTGATATTCGTAGAAGCCGTCAATTAACACCAGACAACGATTTGTTGTATAGGAACGAAAACTAGGTTTTTCTTCGATAGTTTCTATTCGAGCATTCAAGGTGTTTTTACGTATCTCCTTATCCTTAGCCCAGTGAGGTATCAATCCCCAATGAAATAATTGAATACTCTCTGTTTCTTTGTTTGTGATAATAGGCACTAAAGGAAAAGCAAAGCCAGAAGACTTTTCTATCTGCTCCAGCTGAGGTGGATACTTAACCCGTGCGCGAAATCTCCCTTCTAAGAGGCGTTCGTTGGCAGTTTGCTTAATGGTATAACACATAATTCAGAAGTCAGTAGTTAGCCGTCGGTAGTCAGTGTTTAATCAGTTTTTTTTTATATTTCAGTTCAAATTTAGTTAGTTTTGAATGAAAAAATTCATATAAGACTTTTGAAACATTTTATACGAGTATTATTGATTGCCTTTACAATGATTATGACACTGATTATCTACAGATCAGTAACTCATTTTCCGATTCCTCCAGATTCAAAAATAGATAGAATAATAGTGGATAAATCAGATAGAACAATGCACGTATTCTCAAAAGAATATCTTTTAAAAACCTATTCTATAGCCATAGGTAAAAATACCCTTGGCAAAAAAGAAACAGAGGGAGATCAGAAAACCCCAGAAGGACACTATATGATATTCAATAAAAACCCGCACAGTCGGTATCATAAAAACCTAGGTATATCCTATCCAAATGCTGATGATAGAGCAAATGCTAAAAAACTAGGTAAAAGCACTGGTGGTGATATTAAGATTCACGGAACAGGAACAGAACTAGGTCCTTTCGATATATTTCACACTTGGTTCTATACGGATGGCTGCATTCGAGTTACGAATGATGAAATGGATGAATTATACAAAGCTGTAAAAATTGGCGCTAACATAGAGATTAAACCCTAATAAAACAACCTCAAATGAGATTGAGATATTCTTTGACAATAACAACCATCATTCTTTGTGTATCCGCTCACAGTCAAGAAACGGAAGGTAATTTTATACAAGACCCTCGCTCTAAATGTACCGTATGGTTTAAACACACATTTTCCGAAGATAGTGTTTCCTGGTCTGGAGGATGTACGAATGGCTTGGCTTCGGGATTAGGCACTATGATTGGTTTCACCGCAGGTAAAGAAACAAGTAAATATATCGGTGAAATGAAAGATGGTAAGCCACATGGACAGGGCAGTTTCACTTTCTGGAAAGATAGAAAACTATCAGGAAATTTTAGGTACGGAGAGCCCCTATTTCTCAATAACCAATTATTAAAACTATGGAAACGAACGATAGTATCAACTGGAGACTCTACAAACATCTATGTCGGTGATAACAATCAACAAAATCTTTTCTATGATGCCATAATTCCAGCAGACAGTATTCAAGGAGTTATCGTATTATTGCCTGGCACTTGGACAACTACAGAATACATTTTCAGCAGCATGAGTCTATTCTGCGAGTTAGCCCACCAGAATCATCTAGCGGTGATAGCACTTTCCATCAACCAAAGACTGACTTTAACCGATGAGGCATTGAGTATAATGAATACCATGATAACCAAAGCTATTCAAGAATACGATTTACCACGAGAAAAATTTGTTCTAGGAGGTTGGTCCATGGGTGGTATTTTCAGTATGCGATATGCCGAATTTTCCAATCAAGATTCAAGTAAAACGGTAATAAAACCAGTAGCCATTTTTAACTGCGATGGCCCGTGTGATTTGAAAAATGTCTATGCCAATTTTAAGCGTAAACTCAATAAAAACCCGAGCCAAAATGAACCCGCATACGGAATGAGAGAATTGGAAAAGTATTGTCAAGGCACACCTGAAACCGCTAAAAATAGATATGAATATTATTCGCCTTTTACAAGTTTCTCATCCGATGGCGGCAATGCAAAATATCTTTTAAAAACACCATTGAGAATTTATGGAGATGTAGACCCTAACTGGTGGATGGAAAATCGAAACGTCGATATGTATGACCTCAATGCTCTAGATCAAACAGCTATGATACAATGGCTCAGGGACAACGGAAATAAGCGAGCAGAATTTATTAATGCCTATCAAAAGGGTTATCGCCTCGAAGGGAATCGACATCCGCATTCGTGGAGTATAGTAGAACCGAATGATTGTATTCAATGGATTCTCAAAATCATTCAATAAAAACTAATAAAAAAAAATCGTTGTCCTATTAATAACAACCCTAAATGAAAATAGTCTCCACCAACTTAGCCAAACCCACCACCTTTTTATGGAATGAGAAAGAAGTAGTCACCGGTATTTATAAATTACCCAGTGATGAGCCCATATTTCTGTCCAAAACCGATGTCTTAAATGATGAAATTTCGGACCGAGTGCATCATGGAGGACATTTTAAAGCTTGTTATATTTTTTCAAAAGAACAATATCCATATTGGAAGGGTTTGTATCCAAACCTAAATTGGAACTGGGGGATGTTTGGGGAAAATCTAACGCTATCAGATTTTGATGAAAGAAAAGTATATCTCGGAGACATTTATAGAATCGGGAATGCCTTGGGTCAAATATCTCATTCACGAGAGCCTTGTTATAAACTCGGACATAAATTCGGAACCCAAGCTATCATCAAACAATTTATCGAGCGCGGTTTCGCAGGGAGTTACTTGAGTATTTTAGAAGAAGGTTCCGTAGAAGTCGGTGACGAATTCTCCTTAATGGATAGACCACAGCAAGGTCTCTCTGTCTACGATTTATTTCAACTTCACTATGCGAATGAAAAAGACCAAGAGCATTTAAAAATAGCAGTAGTAAGTGAGGCCATCTCAGTAAAGAAGAGAACGTTTTTTAAATCGTATATTGAAAACTAAGTAGTTTCAAAAATTCTAGATTGTTTTGTATATTTGTAGTGAACCTTTATAAGGTATACTACATAAAATAAAAAAGTGGATTTTATCAAAAAACTATTTAATAAGACCCAGCAATTTGAATTTGTTCAAGACAATAAAGGATTGCACCAGATTGGCGGAGAAATACCATCAGGATTCAAAATTCCTAATAACCAATTTTTAGGTGGATTTCAGTATTTAGGGATAATTAACAATGCAGACAGACAATTTGAATGGTTACCATTTCCATTACATTTAATTTGTCCAATATTTACAGACTTTGACTACATTTTCTTAGACTACGAAAAATCAAATGAACCCGAACTGATTTATCCAACAAACTCAGCAGCAGTTACAAGTGCTTACGATGAACTAACTAAAGAGTCGTATGTGGTTTACAATAGAGCAAACTTCTCATTAAAACCATTTAACGGAATAAATGATGAGAACGAATTTGAGGTTATAGCTATTACAGGGAAACCTCATTGGACACAATCTTCAGACGTTCCTACTTGTCCAAAATCTAAAAAGAAGATGAGATTCATTTGCCAACTAATGAGTAATGCACCTATAACTGCAAAGGAAAAAAACTTTAAAAGTGACGATGATTACTATGAAAATATATTTAAAAACTTAAACTTCTGGTGTGACGGAAATCTAAAAGTATTTTTTGAACCAACCTCAAAAGTTGCCTGTTACTTTATACAAAACACTTAATAAACACATACTTTGATTAAATAAAATCTAGCGGTTAAAACCATTCAAAACTCTCTACCCACAACTACCGACCACTTTCTACTTTCAACTTCCCACTATTTCTACCCCTTAAACGGATTTAAAAACTCTCGTTTTTTCATTCCTACTATCGAAGCGCGTTGGATGATATTTTCTCCGAAGCGGTCGCGGAGCTTGTCCATAGCACTATAGAGCATCACTTTTTCGGTCATATCATCGAAGAGGTCAAACTGATACGAACCCTGCACCAAGTGGCTAAATCGAATCCCAATCAATCGTATCAAGAGTCGCTTTTGAAATAATTTATGAAACAAGGTCTTGACCTTGTCTATGAGCACGTGATCCATCGCCGTATAGGGAACCTTGCACTGCATGGTATAGGTATTGAAGTCCGAATAGCGAATTTTGATGGTGACGCAGGCGGTTAGTTTTTTCTTGCTTCGCAGCTGGTAAGCGAGACTCTCTGTCATATTGGTTAGGACCTGCTGGAGGTAGTGCACATCTATGGTATCTTTATCAAAGGTCGTCTCCGTCGATATAGATTTATTTTCACTGTAGGGTACTAGCGGCGAATGGTCTATACCATTGGCTTTTCGCCATATCGCCGCACCATTTTCTCCCAAGACACGCTGCATGATTTCCAGCGGCATTTCCTGAATTGTCTTGATTTTCTCTATACCCATATTGCGAAGCAGACTATAGGTCTTCTCACCCACCATAGGTATTTTACGAATAGACAGAGGGGCTAAAAATTCTTTTTCATTGCCCACGGCTATCTCTAGCTGACCATTGGGTTTGGCCTGTCCCGTGCCTATCTTAGCCACCGTCTTATTGCACGACATAGCTAGGGATATGGGGAGAGCCGTTTCTTTCATAATGGTAGAGCGGAGTTCGGTCGCATATTTGAAACAACCAAAAAAGCGGTCCATCCCCGTGAGGTCTATATAAAATTCATCGATCGAAGTCTTTTCGTAGAGCGGTACGCGCTCGCGGATGATATCCGTAATGATATTGGAGTAATAACTGTACTGCTCGTGATCTCCACGCACGATCATAGCTTCTGGACAGAGCTGGCGAGCGAGCTTCATAGACATGCCCGAATGTATGCCATAACTGCGCGCTTCGTAGCTACAGGATGCCACCACACCGCGGTCACTCGTGCCACCTACCAGCACAGGCTTCCCTATCAGCTGCGGCTGATTTTTCCGCTCTACCGAGACGAAAAAGGTGTCTAAATCCATGTGTGCAATCGTGCGCTGCATATCTATAAGTCGCGAAAAATAAGTGGTGTAAAAAATCTAATACTAAAGTAGTTCATTATTTTGACTTGGGACAAATATAAAAATCCACATTGCCAAAAAATGGCGCTTATTTGATTGAAAAATAAGGAACTAAAACTTATCCACAATCTTAATAATTGCCCCAAGGACTTGAACCTATCTAGCTATCTTTAACCATTTAATTATGAATTACTTAAGCAGCATGGTTGCATTCCCATTAAAATTTTAATCCTCTCTATGAAAATATTCGGATAAAAATTTTAATGTACATTTGTGCCACAAAAAAATTAATAAACCATTTTATATGAACGAAGTATATGTAGTAGCCTATGGTCGCACGCCAATAGGTGCTTTTAGTGGTTCTTTGGCTGCTAAGACAGGTGTTGAATTAGGAATTGATGCTATAAAGGGAGTTTTGGAAAAGTCTTGCATTCAAGCCAAAGAAATCCAAGAGGTTATTTTAGGGAATGTACTTCAAGCCAATAATGGACAAGCGCCAGCGCGTCAGGCTGCTTTAGGTGCGGGATTGACTCACCAAACGGCCTGCACGACCATCAATAAAGTATGTGCTTCCGGTTTGAAATCTATTGCTTTAGGAGCACAATCTATCCAACTAGGAAACTACGATGTCGTTTTAGTAGGTGGTTTTGAGTCTATGACCAATGCGCCTTATTATATCCCGAACGGAAGAGGTGGTTATCGCTATGGTAATGGTGAAATCGTCGATGCTATTGTTCGAGACGGCTTACAAGATCCTTTTAAAAAAGGGATGATGGGTAATATCGCTGAACTTTGTGCAGCGAAATATGAAATCACAAGAGAGCATCAGGATGCTTATGCAATAGAATCATACAAGCGCGCCCAAGCAGCTTATGCCGAAAATGCTTTTGCAGATGAGTTGATACCTGTTGCTATCCCACAAAGAGGTGGCGAACCTAAACTAGTCACCGAAGATGATGAATACAAAAATGTAAAATGGGATAAAGTAACAACTGTCAAGCCTGCTTTTGATAAAAATGGAACGGTCACTGCCGTCAACGCTTCTAAAATCAACGACGGAGCAGCAGTGATGATCCTGATGAGCAAAGCAAAAATGGAAAGTTTAGGATTAAAGCCAATAGCAAAAGTAGTAGGATATGCCGATAGCGAACAAGACCCAGATTGGTTTACTACCTCTCCATCTGTAGCTATACCAGCTGCGATTAAGAAAGCAGGATTGACAGTAGAGCAGATAGATTATTATGAGATTAATGAGGCATTCTCTGTAGTTGCTCTAGCTAATTTACAGGAATTAAAACTCGATGCTAGCAAAGTCAATGTGTATGGAGGAGCAGTAGCACTTGGTCACCCAATTGGTGGCTCAGGAGCTAGAATCGCCTGTACCTTACTTTCTGTATTGAAAAATAAAAATGGGAAATATGGAGTAGCCGGTATCTGTAATGGTGGCGGTGGCGCTACAGCAGTGGTGTTTGAGAAGATGTAATTAATGTGATGATTTGACGATATGAAGATTGGTTGATGAGCGAATTAAACTGTATTAACTAAACAAACTAATTAAATTGAATAAGGGAATTTTAGTTTTAGAAAACGGCGATGTATTCGAAGGCGTATCGGTAGGTGCGAACACGACTCGTGTAGGCGAACTCTGCTTCAATACAGGTATGACAGGCTATCAGGAGTTATTTACTGATCCTAGTTATTATGGTCAAATGCTCGTGATGACTTCCAACCATATAGGAAATTATGGAACTCTTGAAGCTGATGAAGAAAATAAAAAGACATCTATCTTCGGAATGATTTGTCGTGAGTTTGCGGATAAACCATCGAGATACAAATCCACTATGTCGCTGCATGATTATTTCACAGCGCATAATGTTCCTGCAATAAAAGGAGTAGATACAAGAAAGCTGGTTCAGATTATCCGCAAACAAGGCGCGATGAATGCGATTATTTCCTCTGAAACCGATAATATAGAAGAACTCAAAAAACAATTAGCTGCAGCACCTAAAATGAAGGGGCAAGAGCTCTCTAGTAAAGTTTGCACCTCGGAAACTTATGAACTTGGCAACCCACAAGGAAAATATAGAATAGCCGTTTATGATTATGGGATTAAGACCAATATCCTAAACAATTTCGTTCAGCGCGATTGTTTCCTCAAAGTCTTCCCTGCCAAGACTCCTCTCAGTGAAGTATTAGCATGGAATCCGCAAGGAATATTTCTATCCAATGGTCCTGGGGATCCTGCATCTATGGATTATGCGGTGGTTACGACCAAAGAGATTCTCGAAAAAAATATACCTGTATTCGGCATTTGTCTAGGTCAGCAGATATTGGCTCTCGCAGCAGGGGCCAAGACGTATAAACTGCATTATGGACATAGAGGATTGAATCATCCAGTGAAAAACATAATCAACAATACCAGTGAAATCACTTCCCAAAACCATGGTTTCGGAGTGGATGGAGATTCTTTAAAATCACTATCCAATGTGGAAGTGACTCATATTAATCTCAATGATGAAACCATCGAAGGCATTCGCATCAAAGACAAAAAAGCATTCTCTGTGCAATATCACCCCGAGAGTTCCCCAGGACCGCACGATAGTGGGTATTTGTTTGATGAGTTTTTAGCTCTGCTTTAAAAAAAAGAATATGAAAATTGAAAAAAAGGGGAATTTAACTATTCTACATCTCAAAGAGAATACTTATAAGAAAAGGAAATTACTTTTTTTAGGCTTATTTCTTCTATACTTCGTAATGACAGCCTTTTTCTTTTGGACATTTGTATTGCCAAATTTGAGCTTTCAAAACATCATAGGCTCACTCATTCTTCTCGTTATATCAGGTGCTTATTTTTTTATTTCATACACTTTTTTAAAGCAAATAGTATCCTACGAGACAATAGCTATTGGAGAAGGAAAAATTGTAATTGAAAAAAAAGACCTTCAAAATACCTCACATCAAAGTTTTGACATTCATAGAATTCAAAATCTTCGCTATAAATACCAAGCTGAACCTACAGTAGATCATCCACTTAAGGGAAAATCTATCGATTACTTTGGTTTCGGCGCCAATGATAAAATCATACAACACTCTCACCGGGATGATAGTATAGTGTTTGAATATGAAGGAGACCGTTTTAGTTTTGGCAAACACTTATACAGCTGGGATTTTGAGAAAATTTACGAACTGATTTACCATAAACCCTATTTAGACGAAAATGAAGAAATACATCCTCATCATTCGTGAAGATATTCGCACCTCACGACCAGACAACGAATTAAAAGAAATCATTCAATTACATATCCAATGGGCACAAGAGCTCGCTTCAAAAGGTATATTTATCAATGGTTACGGGTTAAATGGCGAAGGTTGCCTATTAGAAATGATCGATGGAGAAATAGTAACGAAAGAAATACCCTATCCAGAAATTGCTTTTGGAGGCTTATATGTCATTCAGGCAGAGAGTTTTGAAGCGGCACTGGAGATAGGCAAACAATGCCCTACATTCTCGATTGGCGATAAAATCGAGGTGAGAGAATTAATTTAAAAAAGTCTTGTGCATTTATAAAATATCTTTATATTTGCACTCGCTTTTGAAAAAGGCTACGGACTTTGTCCGAAGGTCGAACGAATTCAAAGGGTGCTTAGCTTCAAAGCTGGTTGCCGACGTCCCGATAATTATCGGGAGTGCGGCATGCTGAAAAGCAAAGTTTCGTCAGCATCAGAGCAACTCGTTTACACGAAGAACTTTGATGCACAAAAAAAGGGTGCTTAGCTCAGCTGGTTCAGAGCATCTCGTTTACACCGAGGGGGTCGGGGGTTCGAATCCCTCAGCGCCCACCGAGAATGCCGACTTTTTAAGGTCGGCATTTTTTATTTATGTATTACGTTTATATTCTTTATTCAGAAAAGCACGACAAATATTATATTGGTCAGACCAATGATGTCAAAGCAAGAATTGAAAGGCACAATAATGGCTTAGAAAACTATACATCCAAATATATTCCTTGGATTCTTGTTGGATTTATTACTAAACCAACAAGAGCAGAAGCAGTTGTTTTAGAGAAAAAATTAAAGAATTTATCTAGAGAACGACTCCAAATTTTTATTGCGAAATATTGTGATAGGTCTTGAGTTCGAATGCTGACGTCCCGATAATTATCGGGAGTGCAGCATGCTGACAAGCAAAGCTTCGTCAGCATCCCTCAGCGCCCACCCAGAATGCCGACTTTTCAAGGTCGGCATTTTAGCTTTTAGATTCTTTTTTCAATTGCTCAATCATTTCCTCCAGCCCATTCAGTTTGATTTGATAAATCAGCGCCATCATATCTCCAAGCTTTCCCTTGGGGAAACCATCTTTATTTAGAAACCATTCGAGGTAGAAAACTGGCAAATCGCATACCTTCACATTTTTATACTTACCAAAGGGCATAGGATAAACTAGCGATTCTACTAAAATTTCTTTATTAAAAATCAATCAATGACTAAATTTTCTAGCACAGCTAAGCTAGCTAATTCTTGAGATATTTCGGAGGCTTTTTTAAGCAAAACTTCCTCTTTAGGATAGTTCTTAGCTAAAAGTGTGTAGGTTTTTTCTATGGCTTTCTCCTTCGTTAGGCCTTCAACTTTCATTAAGGCATAGGTCAAAACTTCGATACGTTGTCCTTTATCTTTGAGGTCTCCTAATTCAGCAATAATCCAACTCAAGGCTAAGAATTGAGGTTTGGCTAATTTGAGGTGAGTTGCTAGGTTTCTCGATGGCTTGAACTGATTAAAATGAGAGTTAATTATTTCATCTGTGTGATATTTGTCTAAAGTCAATTTATCCTTCGCATTAGCTACCAGCTTTACTGCTCCTTGCAAGGCTTGAGGATATATACTCAGCCATCTTAGTTTTCTTCTCAATTCATGGACATCATGCTCCATATCAACAAATTGAAATTCGTGGTCGCGCAAAAATTGTAGGATTTCTTTTGCCTCTATTTTATATATCTCAGTGAATAATTCGGCTTCCACATTTTCATCTTTCCAATCTGCCTCTTTCAGTTGTTTTCTGATTTTTTTTATCCTATCGCCATTATACCAGCCTTCTTTCTTAAGAATTTTATGACATGCTTCTGTTCTTTGCTCCAATTTCTCCTTAAAAAAAGATTTAACTTCTACAGAAATGGATTTACTTCGCACAAAGCTATACGTATAATGATTATAAAAATCTAACCACCCAAACGCATCTTCTACCTCCTTGGCCTTATCCCTTATTTTGGTAAATAACTTTTTATTATGAGCTTTTGCATATAATCTCGCTAAACCTTGCAACATAAAAAAATAGGTTCTAAAATTATTGTGATATAACCAAAAGACTCTATTTTCTTGTCCCTTGGATTCCGATAACAAGACTTCAATTTCTTCTAACTGCATTTCAAATCGCTGACGGCCATATATCATATACTTTCCATTTTAAATTCAAAGCAATATTATATGAAAAATATTCATTCCAATGTTAAGGATTCGTGGAATTTGATTTTTCCACAAATGAGAGGCTTTGTTTAAACCAAGATAGGCACAGTCAATAAAAGAAACTTATCTTAGCATGTTAATTAGAAACTGTGGCTCAGGAAACTCCATTAATGAAGCAATTTAATCAAATCAAGGCAAAGTACCCTGATGCGATTTTACTTTTTCGTGTAGGAGACTTTTACGAAACCTTCGGAGAAGATGCCGTCAAAGCCTCTTCCTGCCTCGGTATTACGCTCACCAAACGCGGAAATGGTGCTGCGGGAGAAATACCACTTGCTGGAATCCCATTTCATGCCTTAGACAATTATCTGCCTAAATTGGTCAAAGCAGGCTATCGCGTAGCTATATGCGAACAATTGGAAGACCCTAAAATGACTAAAACAATTGTCAAAAGGGGGGTAACGGAGATTATTACCCCTGGAATCGCTAGTCAAGATAATATTTTAGATTCTAAAAAAAATAATTACCTCGCTTCTATTTTTCTTGGTGCGAAAAAAATAGGCATCGCCTTTATTGATATTAGCACTGGTGAGTTTTATATCACAAATGGAGACGAATCCTATATTGATAAACTATTGCATTCCTATCGACCATCTGAGGTTCTCATCCCAAAACAGAACAAATCTCTATATCTCAAACGGATTAGTCAACATTTCTATACCTATGCTATGGAAGACTGGGTCTATGGTGAAGACTTCTCGAAAGAGACCTTATTAAAAAAGTTTCAAACAAATTCACTTAAAGGATTTGGTATTGAAGACTATGATGAAGGAACTATTGCAGCTTCCACCATACTACATTATTTGCATAGCAATGAGCAACACAAACTTGACCATATTCAAAAAATAACCATTCTAAAACCCGCGGAGGTGGTATGGTTAGATAATTTTTCTATACGAAATTTAGAATTGGTACAAGGTCAGCATGCACAAGCTGTTTCGCTTTTCGATATTCTCAATCAAACGCAGAGCAGCATGGGTTCGAGGATGCTACAGCGATGGATTTTACACCCATTAGTATCAATTGAAAAAATTGAACGAAGACTTTCACTCGTTGAATACCTAACGAAAAAAGATGTCTTTAAAGACGATTTAAAAAATATCATCTATCAGATAGGAGATCTCGAACGTTTGATTTCTAAAGTATCTATGCTCAAAGCCCAGCCGAGAGATATGGTACAGATTAAGCGCTCGCTTTTAAAAATCAAAGAATTGATTGCGCTGATCCAAACAACAGATTCTACAGATTATAAAAAATATATCGACTTTCTTCAACCATGTCATAGTTTAGTGGACATCATTGAGCGAAAACTTTTGGATGAGCCACCCGCACTATTGACCAAAGGCATCGCATTCAAACGTGGCTTTCACAGCGAACTCGATGAATATTTGTCTCTCGTCACGGATGGTAAACAATATCTCATCGACATTCAAACCAGAGAGCAACAAGCCACTCAAATTTCAAGTTTAAAAATTGGTTTTAACAACGTATTTGGCTACTATCTCGAAGTGACCAATACGCATAAAGATAAAGTACCCGAAAACTGGATTCGTAAACAAACTCTAACTAATGCGGAGCGATATATCACACCTGAACTGAAAGAATATGAATCTAAAATTCTAGGAGCTGAAGAAAAATTGAATCAAATTCAAGAAGTCTTGTGGACAGAATTGATGCAAGAAGCGCTAGAATACATAGAACCCATTCAACGCAATGCGCACACCATAGCGGAGATAGACTGCTTGCTTTCATTTGCTATCATAGCTATACAAAATGATTATACCAAACCGTCGGTTAACGATTCATTGATTATAGATATCAAAGGTGGGCGCCATCCAGTTATTGAAAAGCAACTTCCTGTTGGAGAGGCCTATGTTCCCAATGATATTTACCTCAACAATTCAGAACAACAACTCATCATGCTCACCGGGCCTAACATGAGTGGAAAATCGGCTCTACTGCGTCAAACTGCCCTTATCGTTTTGATGGCACAAATGGGCTCTTTCGTTCCAGCAAAATCTGCGCATATAGGATACATCGATAAGTTATTTACACGCGTAGGTGCCAATGATAACCTGAGTATGGGTGAATCTACCTTTATGGTAGAGATGAATGAGACAGCAAGCATTGTCAATAATTTTTCAGAAAGAAGTTTGATACTGTTAGATGAAATTGGTCGTGGGACAAGTACTTACGATGGCATATCTATTGCATGGAGTCTAGCGGAATACCTTTACTTTTCAAAAGAAAAACCCAAGACACTTTTTGCAACTCACTACCATGAATTGAATGAATTAGCAACAAAACATGAGCGAATCAAAAATTTTCACATCAAGACGAAAGAAGTCGATGGGCATATTATTTTCCTTCGAAAATTAGTCGAAGGCGGAAGCGAACACAGCTTCGGGATACATGTAGCCAAGCTAGCAGGGATGCCACATGATATAGTCAAGCGTGCAGAGAATATCATGCATGAACTCGAACAAAAATCACTTGCCGAAGAAAGCATAAAGAAGAAAATGAAACAAATTGCTGATAAATCTACTTATCAGTTGAGTATATTTGATCAAACTGACCCGCGATTGATTGTGCTGCGCGATGAGCTAGAAAAAATGGACATCAATGCCCTTACTCCGATGGAAGCGTTGATGAAATTGAATGAGTGGAAGAGTAGAATATAGTTGAAAGTTTAAAGTGACAAGTTGAAAGTTGAAAGTTTTGAGATTGATAATTAGCTAAACAAAAACCTAAATAATAGGAAATGAAAGAACTCATCTTATATACCTCAGTTGATGGAAATGTCAAAGTAGAAGTGACATACTCAGAGGGTAGTTTTTGGTTAAGTCAAAGGGCTATGAGCACACTTTTTGGTGTAGAAATACCTGCCATCAATAAACATTTAACTCATATTTATGAAACGAAAGAATTAAATCAGGACGCAACTATTTCCAAAATGGAAATAGTTTAGATGGAAGGTAGTCGAAAAGTAAATAGAAAAATTAATTGCAAAGCGAGGTATAGCTTATACAATGGAAAACTGGGTTAAATTCTTAGATAGCTTTTTAGAATTATCGAACTATCCAATATTGACCAACAAGGGTAAAGTATCTATGTTGAAAGCAAAACTCAAAGCAGAGAGTGAGTATGAAAACTATAGAGTTATACAGGATAGAAATTACGAAAGCGATTTTGATAGAGAAATAAAAAAACTCAAAAAGTAATAAATGCCATTTCAATATAACACAAACAAAGACCTACACCCTGCAAATGTTTTAGCTTTGTACTCAGATGCTGGATGGACGAACTATACCAAGTATATGCCCAAGCTCATGCGCGGTATAGCTAATTCGTTGGATGTCTTATCTGCATGGGATGATGAAAAATTGGTAGGTTTAATTCGAACTATCGGTGATCAAGAAACAATTATTTATATTCAAGATATACTCGTTCTTAAAGATTATAAACGCCAAGGGGTAGGTCGTCAACTTATGAAACACATTTTTGATAAGAATCAAGATGTAAGACAAATTATTCAGTTAACGGATAGTGAACCAGAACAGAAAAACTTTTATGAAAGTATGGGAATGGAAGATTGTCATACTTCGAATTTAAAAGCGTATCGGAGAGTATGAAGTATGAAATTCAGAAACTCCAGCGCATCAATGTCATCGGCACTTCAGGTAGCGGCAAATCAACATTTAGCAAGACCTTAGCTAGTAAGTTGAATTTACCTTATATCGAAATGGACTCTCTTTTTTGGAAGGATGATTGGAGGTTTGCGAGTGATGAAGAACTTATGGAAAATGTTCGACTAGCCACCAAAGGTGATCGATGGCTGCTTGATGGCAACTATAATCGCACCCAACCAATAAAATGGAAAAATGTACAAACCATCATCTGGCTAGATTATCCATTTCATTTAGTTTTTTATCGCGTTCTTAAAAGGAGTATCGCTAGATTATTTGATGGAAAACCACTATGGGGAACTAATAATCGAGAGTCGTTTAAAAAATCATTTTTATCCAAAGAATCAATTATATATTGGATGTGGACCAGCTACCCCAATATGAAGAAAAGATATACTAAAGTGTTTGAAAAGAATACGAAAAATTGGCAGTTGATTCGATTGACATCAACTTCTGCAGCAAATGATTTTTTAAATAATTTAGATTCCCAAGTTAATTTTTAACATATAATCATCTTGCATTTGTCAAAAAATGAGTTTACCTTTGTGGAGATAAATTAAACAATTAACATTATGAAGTTATCTATACTTACCACAGTTGCATTAAGTTTTTTTGCTTTCAACCTTTTTGCTATTGATATATCTGGTGAATGGAACGGCACCCGCTATCAATACAATGATACCAAGACCGGTTATATAGCAGAATTTACATACAAGTATAATTTGAAACAGGAAGGCAGTCAGGTAACTGGAACCGCTTTTATACAATCTCAAGGTGGCAAATATGCAGAAATAGCTGTTAGAGGATTTGTTGAGGGCAATCAATTTTATTTTGAAGAATATGAAGTTTTGAAGGCAACAAGAGATGAGAATTTCTTGTGGTGTTTAAAGAAAGGAGTATTGACTATCGAAGAGCAAGATGGCAAAATTGAGATTAAAGGTGCTACCGCTTCATTTATGGAACTTTATGGCTTTGAATGCAGTGGAGGAGTGACTAGCCTTTCGAAGGAAAACCCAGCCTTAACAGAAAAAGAAGTCAAAGAAATTACTGACAAGGAAAATTCTTCACCTATTTCTGTTTATCCGAATCCATTTATAGAGTCTACTCAGATTAGTTTTTACAACGATAAAACTCAACCCGTGTATGTAGATGTGGTAGATATTCAAGGAAGAATCATCAAAGTCATAGAGAACAGCACTTTGACAGAAGGAAATAAAAACTACACCTTCGTTCCCAAATCAGATGAAACAGCTACTTATTATTACCTTCGAATCAAATTAGGTGATAATATGACTACCAAATCTATTCAGAAGATTACTGGACTGGGCAACAACAGATAGTTTCCAAGCTTTTCAGGGATATACCGCCTCTTTTTCTCCAATACTCTAAATTGGAAAAGCTAAATTTGCGCTCAATTTTCCACAGAGCGTGAAGTATATAGTCAAGACATTTCAAGGTTTAGAAGAAGTTCTCGAATCCGAGTTACATTCTTTGGGTATCACTGAAACAGAAAAACTCAATCGAAGTGTGCTTTTCGAGGCTAGCTTTGAAGACATGATGCATGCTAATCTCTGCTTAAGAACAGGATTGCGAATTTATCAACCATTGTTCAATTTCGAGTTTGAAAGCGAAGTACAAATGTATAATACGCTAAAAGCTTTTCCATGGGATCAATATATAGGCATAGAGCAAACATTTGCTATAGAGAATGTGGTAGTAACCAAAGCTGTTAAAAATTCACACTTTATCAGCCTCAAGGCTAAAGATGCTATCGTGGATTATTTCTTTGCCAAGTTTAAAAAACGTCCTAATGTGGACGTCCGCTGGCCTGATATTCGTATTCAGGTATATATTTCTAAAACACATAATTGTGTAGTATCGATAGACACTACTGGCGAGCCACTTTACAAGCGAGGATACAAGAAACGCCAAACCGAAGCCTCTATCAATGAGTGCCTGGCAGCAGGTTTGGTATTGATGACAGGATGGAAAGGTGAAAGAGATTTCTACGATATGATGGCTGGTTCAGGGACATTGACGGCCGAGGCTCTTATGATAGCGTCCAACTATCCCGTCAATATTCATAGAGAAAAATGGCCTTTTTTCAATTTGGAAGGATTCTCTATGATGGAGTTCAAAAAACTTCAAAAGGAATTGAAAGAAAAGATAACGAATCCCGATATAGATTTCTATGTCAATGAAAAGTCAAATGAAGCCTTTGATATAGCGAAAATGAATCTCTTTGATTTAAAATGTAGCACATCTCGATTACAATTTTCGAGAGACAATTTTTTTGAAATCACTCCGCAGACCAAAGGCATACTCATTTTGAATCCACCCTACGATGAGCGTTTGGAGATCAAAGATGTGGAATTATTCTATAAAGATATAGGCGATATGCTCAAAAGGCAATATACAGGCTTTGATGTATGGATAATTTCCTCAAATAAAGCTGCTCTTAAGAAAATAGGATTGAAGTCATCGACCCGCTACCACCTAGTCAATGCCAATCTGGATTGTGAGTTTTGTAAATACGAAATGTATTGATAATTAATAGTTAATAATGAATAACTAATACCTTAAATACACTGCGACTGACTACTAACGACTGACTACTAAAATATGTTCGAACAAGAAATAGAAAAAAGAAAAACATTTGCTGTCATAGCACACCCCGATGCAGGTAAGACCACCTTGACCGAGAAGCTACTCCTCTTTGGAGGGGCTATCCAGACCGCAGGTGCTGTCAAATCCAATAAAATTAAGAAGTCCACTACTTCGGACTTTATGGAAATAGAAAAGCAAAGAGGGATATCAGTCGCTACTTCGGTCATGTCATTTGAATACAAAAACTTATTGATTAATATTCTCGATACGCCTGGTCACAAGGATTTTGCCGAAGATACCTACCGAACCCTGACTGCCGTAGATAGCGTCATTCTGGTCGTGGACTGCGTCAAAGGAGTCGAAGAACAAACAGAGAAATTGATGGAAGTCTGCCGAATGCGTGATACACCTGTAATTGTTTTTGTCAATAAAATGGATAGAGATGGAAAAGATCCTTTTGACTTATTGGATGAACTTGAAAAAAAACTCAATATCAATGTGCAACCCTTGAGCTGGCCTATCGGAAAAGGAACCTTCTTTAAAGGGGTGTATAACATTCCTGAGAAAAAAATAAACCTCTTCTCACCTAGCCAGCAAAAATTGACCGATGACTATATCGCTATCGAGGATCTCCAATCAGCGGAACTCGATAAGCATGTAGGCGCTCAAGAAGCCAACCAACTTCGGGAAGACCTCGAACTGATTCATGGTGTCTATCCTGATTTGGATCGAAAAGCCTATCTACATGGCCAGATAGCACCCGTATATTTTGGTTCAGCGGTTAATAATTTCGGTGTGCAGGAACTGCTCGACACCTTTGTACAGTTAGCACCCAATCCTCGTCCACGTCTTACGAGCGAGCGAGAGGTAGCTCCTACAGAATCTAAGTTTTCTGGATTTATATTTAAAATTCATGCCAACCTTGACCCTAAGCACCGAGATAGAATCGCCTTTATGCGTATATGCAGTGGAGAGTTTAAGCGAAATAAATTTTACTATCACGTTCGTCAGAATAAAGAATTGCGATTCAATAATCCTACCACGTTTATGGCATCGCAGAAAAGCATTATTGAAGAAGCCTATCCCGGTGATGTAGTGGGGCTCTATGATTCTGGAAATTTCAAAATAGGCGATACTATGACCGAAGGAGAAAAATTCTACTTCAAAGGCATCCCTAATTTTTCTCCCGAGATATTCAAAGAAATCATCAACCTAGATCCTATGAAGACCAAGCAGCTTCAAAAAGGACTGGAACAACTAACCGATGAAGGCGTAGCACAGCTCTTCCGCTCCTATCATGGCAGCCGACAGGTAGTAGGTACAGTAGGCGAACTCCAGTTTGAAGTCATACAATACCGTCTCGAGCATGAGTACGGCGCTAAATGCCGTATGTCGCCCGTCAATTATTTCAAAGCCTGCTGGATGACAGGTGATGAAAAAAAGATTGAAGAATTTATAAAATTCAAATCGAATAATGTCTTTTATGACAAAGACGAAAACAAAGTATTCATGGCAGAAAGTAGCTGGTTACTAGACGTCGCTATCAAGGACTATCCAGATATTACTTTTCATACGACGAGTGAGTTTAAGCTGTAAAAATTATACAGCAAAACTCTCTCCGCATGCACAAGTTCTAGCGGCATTAGGATTTGAGAAATGAAAACCTTTGCCATTGAGTCCTTCAGAGAATTCGAGTGTAGAATTGCAGACGTAGAGAAAACTCATAAGATCTGTGCAGAGTTTGATTCCTTTATCTTCAAAAAATTGATCATCGGGCTGAGATTGGTTGTCAAACTGAATATCGTAGCTCAAACCACTACAACCTCCACCTTTGACAGAAACGCGCACAAAATAGTCCGCACCTTTTCCTTCCGATAGAAGAATTTCTTGAACTCTTTGGCTTGCTAATTCGGAAATATATATCATAATTATTTTACCTTATCAAATACGTATCCTCCAGCGGTAGCACCCCAGGCTTGCAATCCTATATCAGTAAAACCCCTATCCCAGCTAATCAGTTTACCATCAAAAACCTGTACTTCAGTGGTAGTATACTTTGCACCTCGTAAATTGCTAGCGCATTTTTTTCCATCAGTACCACCTTTGAATACATTACCATCAAACTCCAGAAAAACATCGCATCCCTCTTTGTATTCAATATCCTCTTTGGTCAAAGCCTTCTGTTTTTTAGTGTTTTCTTGAAGTTTGACGAAGTCTTCTTGCTTCTTTATGGTATAAATAGCACTCACTATCGTATTAGGACCAGTTTGATAAACCTTGTATACCCTTTGTCGATAAGGCTTATCTTCTTTTCCCACCATGGCTTGCTCCACATAAAAATATTTAGCATCACTCTCTTTTTCCCATATAGGAAACATTATGAGCGATATATTGAAATAATTGGTATCCTGTGCGTTTTGAGCAGATGAATTATATTCTCCTTTGAGCCATGTAGAAAACAAGTCCAATAAATTCTCTTTTTCTGATACGGCTACTGCAGGTTTATCATCAACAACCTCTACCTGAGCTTGGATGTTTGATACTGCGAGAAGGATGGAAAAATTAGCTAGAAATTTAATGAGCATATTTATAATATATTTTGAATAATCATTTCTGTGTTAAACTCATCCGCCTCTGCCTGATAATTTTTAAAAATTCTATGATTTAATACAGGAAAGGCTGCCTGCTGAACATCTTCGATATCAGGCGAATACTTCCCTTTACTGATAGCTATGCATTTCGCTGCTAAAATCAAATATTGAGAAGCTCTAGGACCAGCACCCCAGGCGATGTACTTTTTAGCGAGTTCGGATGCTTGAGGACTATTGGGTCTAGTTCGAGCTACAAGCCCTACCGCATATTGATATACATTATCCGTTACAGGAATTTTTCTGACCAAATGATGAATTTCCAAGATTTCATTCGCAGTTAAAATTGGTTCAATAGTAGCTTGAGTATCTACAGTGGTAGATTTTACAATTTCAATTTCTTCTTCAAAATTTGGATAATCTAGCATTATGCTATACATAAATCGATCTAACTGCGCCTCTGGGAGTGGATAAGTACCTTCTTGTTCTATAGGATTTTGAGTAGCCATGACAAAGAACGGATTGGGAAGTCTGTAGGGTTTTCCCGAAACCGTTACTATTTTTTCTTGCATAGCTTCTAATAGTGCAGATTGAGTCTTGGGAGGCGTACGATTGATTTCATCTGCTAAAATTAAATTAGCAAATATTGGTCCTTCATTAAAAATAAACTGCTTATTGGAATCCAATATTTCAGTACCGACTATATCCGACGGCATCAAATCTGGAGTAAACTGAATACGCTTAAATGATAAATCCAATGCTTGCGATATGCTTTGAATCAACTTAGTTTTCGCCAAGCCAGGTACGCCTATCAGTAAACAATTACCCCCACAGAAGAGTGAGATGAGAGCCTGATCTACCACTTCATTTTGACCTATTATTACTTTGCCTATTTCATTTTTTAATTTTGAAAACTGCAGGGCAAACAAGTCTACTGCTTTTACATCGCTCATATGTTCGTTATTTCAATTCGTTTTTAAAGATATTCAAATTATCACAATTTGTGTATTCTGGACTTAGCTTGACAAAAACATAACCCGTATAGAATTTGACCCAATTATCCATAGCTTTGTCTCGCATTCTATCATGCACTACTTCTTTTATTTTATTATAATCGGTCTCCAAGCTAGCTTTGCGAGGAGGAGTTTCGGACAATAGTGTTACGATACGATAGCCTACTTTATTATCAAGGGTTTTATAAGGCTGAGCAGTAGTTATATCTCCCGGATTCATATTGCTAATTTGATTGACTATATCTGCATCTACAGCACCTATTTCAAATATGGGTGACCTCGTTTTAGATTTCATATTGACCAGCACTCCACCATTAGACTTGAAAAATTTATCGTCTGAGTATAACTCAACCGCTTTTTGAAAACTAATTTTTTTAGCTAGAATTTGATTTCGAATAGAATCTGCGAGCTTACCTGCCTTGGTTATACCATCGGCGTCAGGTTTAGCTGCTATTAATATATGTCTTACTCTCACCTTATCATTTTTCTTTTCTAAAACTTCAATGATATGAATACCATATTGCGTTTCTACTAATTCCGATACTTCACCTACAGGTAAGGAGAAAGACGCTTGTTCAAACTCAGGGACCATCATACCTGGTTCTACCCAGCCTAGCTCACCACCATTAGAAGCAGAACCTGGATCATCTGAATATAAAATCGCCTGAGTAGCAAAACCTGATTCTTTATTTATTAATTCCGTTCTAATTTTCTCGGCCTTTTTCTTCATCGCACGCTTGGCATCGCGTGTAATTTTAGGTAGGAAAACAATCTGAGCCAACTGTACTTCAGAATTGTAATAAGGAATACTATCTTTATGAAGCGATTCAAAATAATCTTTAACGTCTCTAGGTGTAGGGTTCATACCTGAAAGCAATTTTCCCTTGGCCCTATCTGCTAACATCTGCTGTTTGAGATCTTCTCTGAAGTCCACTTTTAATTCAGAAAGCGTTTTATTATAATATTTTTCAAACTTCTCCTGATTGCCAAACATATTGATGAAATACTGAAGTCTGTTTTCTAGCTCACCATCAATCTCTTCATCATTGATAATAATACTATCCTTCAAAGCCTTGCTGTATAGCAACTTATCGAGGATTATTTTATACAAAATATTACAATTCACTTGATTACTGCTATCCGATACCTTTAATTTGTAAAAATTAATATCGGACTCTAATACCATTTGGTCATTGACCAAAGCTACTATTTTATCAATCGACTTTGATTGTGAAAAAGCAGAACCAGATATTAAAAGAAACAAAAAGAAAATTTTATGCATAGCTTCGAATACTTAATTTATTTTTTTATAAGCTTATTGAGCTCAGATTGATTTAACTTAACAGGATATTTTGCACGTAAATTACTACCCCATTCTTTTTCTAATTTATTTTGATACAGATTTTGAATTCTACCCTTAATGTCTGCATATGGCTTAACTGAAGGAGGTATATTCTTTACAATCTTTGCAAGTACAGTAGATTTATCGTCTTCGATATACTGAAAAACCATCGTTTTTGAATCTATGGCATTATCTACCTCGGTATATTCTCCCTTTTCAATGGTCTTTTCATAGTAGACAATATCATTAGAATCTTTTGATTTTTTAATAGATTCAAAAAGTATTTTAGCAGAAGTCGTGGAGAGTCTATTGGTATAATTTTGTAATAAGTCCGGTTTCGTCATTTTGATTCCTTCAATAAAGACCCTATCTTTAAACCAATAGTTATTTTTCACCTCTTCATATAATTTCTTAGACCCAATAGTGTCAGCAACCGCTTTTTTCCATACCTCTTTATCCATGATTTCAAATATGAGCAAGCCATTCATGTATTCAGCTTCCAGATGACCAAACTGTTTATCCTCTTCTGACAATTTAGTTTTAGTAGTTTCCCAGATCATTTTCTCTTTATATGCGTTATACATGACGTCTAGTGCCTCCTTCTTGGTTCTGGAACTTGCAGTCTTATAATTTTGATTAGCAAAATCTGTAAACTCCTTTAATGTAAATATTTTACCTCCAAAAGTAAATAATGGAGTAGTCTCCATAGTTTTGGAAGGCTTCAACACCCAATTTTTAACCATGAAAAAAGTATCTATCAAAGGATTTGAAAAATTTGCTAAGGTTTGCGGCGTTTCTGATAACTTATACTTCTCTATCATTCTACGATAAGCCACGTCTTTCAAATAATTGACACGGGGGTCTCTCGCCATTCTTTGAATAATAGTTTCTTTGGAGCCTTCATAGTCTTTCAATGGTTTTTTCTCGATGAGTTTCACCATATGCCACCCATAATCGGTCATAAAAGGTTTTGAAATATCTCCCGGATTTTTAAGAGCGAAACACTGCTCTTCAAAATCGATGACCATCTCACTAACTCCGAATTCTTGCAGTTCTCCTTTGGTCTCTTTGGTGGATGCATCTTCTGAATACTTAGATACAGCATCTTCAAAACTTATTTTTTTTGTACTCACTAGCTTATAGGCCTCTTGTATCTTCTTTTCAGCCTCTTCATTTTTATCAGATTTCTTAAGAAAAATATGTGCCACCTTTATTCTTCCTCTTGCAGTCCTTTTATCCAATACATGAAGAATGTGATATCCATATTGGGTTCTAAAGATGGGGCTGATTCCTCCCACTGGGGTAGCAAAACACGGCACTTCAAATTCTGGAAAGGTCATAAAGGCAGTAATATAACCCAGAAGTCCTCCTTTAGGAGCACTTGAAGGATCTTCACTATTTTCAGTGGCTAGCTTAGAAAAATTATCTTTATTCGCCTGTTGTCTGAGGTAGTTCAATTTATTATAGGCAATCAAAGTATCGGCAGGTAAAGCATTAGGAGCACATTTGACCATGATATGAGCTACTTTGACGTCGTATTTCATATGCTCATACTGGGCTTTCCATATGTTTTCCATATAGTTCTTATCTACAAAATGATTTTGTACGAGCTGCTCAGTGTATTTTTGATAGTCTTCTTTTAAAGCAGGCAAGGTATCAAGTCTTAAACGCCTAGCCTCTTGAAGCTTCATTTTAAAGAGGGTAAATAAGTCCAGGTATTCATTGATGTCTTTTTCAGAAAAACTAGAGGCCGATTGATTATTCTTTTGATAAATACGGAGAAACTCTTCTACAGATACCTTTTCTTTGCCTATAGTCATGAGCTCTTGGGCAGTCATTAGGCGTGTAAATCCAAAAAAATAAATTAATAAAATGATTCTAAACATAGTCTTAATTCGAGATATTGTATGAGATTAGCAAATATAAATAATCTAAACGTTCTGGGCAGTTTTTATAAGTATTTTACTCAAAAATTGTAAAAGGGTAAGAATATACTATTCGTCTATGTTTATTTGATTTCTGATAATAGAATTCTTACTTTACGGCATTTCTATACACCAACTATGGAATCCAAAAGAGCGATTTCTCAAGAATCCTTAACTTTGCCTTCTATTTGTAAATGAATGATACATAAAAATACCGCTATTCTCGAACGAATCAAATCGTTTACAGAAAGTATTTATCTAGATCTTATTGGTGTTGTTATCGTTTTAGGCGGTTCACTATATCTAAAGTTTCACGAAACTATCAAGCCTTTAAATATCTTTGGATATGTTATAGAAAATTACCCTTTAGGTATTCAATCTGTATTGGGGGTCACCATGTCCATGATGGCTACCAGATTGGTCACACGCCGAAATAATACGGGTAATTTCATCAGCTTGTTCACAACCATCAGTGCCTGTATGGTGGATTATATGTTTGGAAATAAGGCTGCGATATTGACCTATCCTGTTTCTTTTTTCGGAAATTTTTATGCCTATCATTTATGGCGTCAGCATCAAGAAATCATTCCAAAAGGAGTCGATAAAGGGTTCTTTATTTATTTTTTATATGGATTTTCCATCTCACTCGTCCTTAATTACATCGGTTTTACTCAATTTTTATCACAGCCTCTCTTGAATCTACCTTTATTTATAACAAGTGTTATCATTGCAGGGTTAACCTTTAGTGGACAATTTAATACCGCAAAGCGCTATAAGGAAAACTGGTTTACTTGGCAGATTTACAATATTATCAAATTTATACAGAATATTCAAATGGGAAACATCGCCCAGCTTCTAAAATATACGTTCTACTTTTTCAATGCCCTGCTGGGTTGGATTACCTGGACTTATATTAAGGCATTAAAAGCGAAAGAAAGAATAGCTTCGAAATAGGTATTATACCAATAGCGGTTTTAAAATGGTCTAACCCATTTTAAAACCTTGCTATGGTAAATGCCGTAGCTGTATTTGTTAAGTGCAATGAGCCATGCGACATTGGACTATTACTGATACGCTTACGGTATTACTTCATCATATTAATATCTGTCTGCATTAAATTCTTTAACCACATTTCGATTTGTGTGCGGCGCCATATCGTAGCAGCATTGGCATACATTTTTTCGAGTACGGGTTTTTCATCGGTGAGAATCTCTGCATCATGCATATCCAACTGCGATTTGTCGAGAATAAATTGCTGGATATTTTCTGGGGTGATTTGAAATCTTGTAGGTTCAGAATAGTTTATTTTAGACCAATCTGGTTTATGGAGGCTAGCACAGATAAATAAATTTCTACCTTCTTCAGGTTCTGGAGTAGGAAATATCGTCGTTTGAAAACCTGCTGCTTCAAAAGTCTTGATAACGGAGCGTGCCGCACGACCATTCTCTCCATTGGTGAATCCATAAAAATTCATCATGACCATCCCATTTTGATTCAGCATGGTTTTGAGTTTATGAAATGACTCTATCGTAGGTACTTGACTAGGTGGAGTTTCATTAAAAAATAAATCCAGAACTATCACATCGTATTTCTTCTGGGATGTATTAATGACATGCCTAGCATCATCTACAATGATAGGTGTAGATGCTGGTATTGAGAAATGCTGAATAGCGGCATCTTTTATTCTCTGATCGAGTTCGACCACCTCTATATTAAAACCTAATCGCTGAAATTGGTGAAACAACATACCTCCACCTAAGCCCATCAATAGCATAGAACTTCCCTTAGGGTATATACTCACTGCACTAGGCATCAATACAGACCAATCCCAAAGATTATAATCTAAACTATCGCGGTCGAGAATAGATTGTAGTGTATTATTTACAACTAAACCCCTCGCCATCTTATCTCCTTTTTGCTCCGTATAAAATGGAAAATCAAAAACCCTCACTTGTCCATAAATCCCCTCTGATTCAGAGAGTAAAGTCACATTGACACTATCATGAATATCCTTAGATAAATTTGACTTCAGCACAAAAAAAAAGGGTAATATTAAAGCCAAGGCTTTAAAAGTCTTTCCCTTGACCAAAGCTATCAATGGAAATAGAGCTAATAAGGAGCCGAAAATAAAACAAGGCCATGTGAGACCAAACTCCTGCATCATGTAAAAACCTACTAGGAAGGTAGCTACAATACCCCCCAGAGTAGAAATGGCATAAACAGAACCAGCACTTTTTCCAGTTTCATCGACCTTAGAATTAATCATGTTTATGATAATAGGTGAGGTCATACCCATGAATAACAGCGGTGGATACATAAAAATCAAAAGAGACAAAGTAGAGCCCCAACGGATATCCATGTCAATATTTTTCGTCATAATCCATTGACTTGAATAAGGCATAATAGCAAGAAATACTCCAGCTAAGATGAGAATCCAATAAACCAAATCGGGTGTTTTATATTTTTCTGATACATAACCTCCGATATAATAACCACTCATCAAACCGAATAGCGTAACCCCTAATACGGCTGCCCATACATAAAGAGAACTACCGAAAAAGGGATAAATCATTCTAGCACCTAATAATTCACAAGCCATTACACTAGCGCCTTCTATAAAGGCAAGTAAAAAGAGAAATTTCAACTTCGTCATAGGTAATTATTTTATCAAGTTAATTTGAGATTCTAAAATAGACTTTATTTGGTATTCAATAGTTCTTTTTCTCCAATCGAGCGAAGGTTCGATATACATATGGTCAAAACGCGGCCTAGCGTCTGTCAATATTTCGGCATCGTTCATATCTAAATCTTCTAGATTCAAAAAATACTTTCTAATATCCGAAATTTTAGGCAATCCCTGTTCTTCATAATTCGTTTTTGAAAAATCTAACTTCTTATGTGAAGCTAAAAAAATAACATTTCGACTCGATTCATCTTCGCTAGGGGTTAGTAATATTTCTACCTGCATACCTGCTGCTTTTAATGTCTTGAGTATCGATCGAGCAGATTTGCCTTTAGTACCAGTGGTATATCCAAAATAATTTATAATCCATAATCCTTCTGGTCTCAACATGTTCTTTACTTTTAAGAACGTTTCCAAAGTTAATACCTGGGCAGGAGGAGTTTCATTCAGAAACATGTCAAAGGTAATCAAATCATAAGTTTTTTTGCTTGTATTGATAAAATGGCGAGCATCATCTATTTTTATATCTGCTAGAGGAGATACCCCAAAATACTGAATCGCTGTTTCTTTAATTCTTTCATCGAGCTCCACCACTTCTATCTTCATACCTAATCTATCGAACTGATGTAAAATAGTACCACCACCTAATCCCATTATGAGCGCATCGCTGCCTTTGGGAATGACACTAGCTACGGTGGGAAAAAAATAAGACCAATCCCAAATATCGAATTTTAAGTTATCACGAAAGGCAGTTGATTGACCTACATTATTGACCAGAAGAGTTCTACCCATATGGGTGCCTCTTAGATAGGTCTCAAAAGGGGCGTCTATTACCCTAATTTGACCAAAGATACCTTCTGATTCATAAACCAATTCGGTATCGCCACCAACATTATTTTTTGCAGAATAGTTTAAGTATAAATAAACAAATGGCAATAATAACAAGATAAATCGGATTTTTTTTAACTGAATAACACCAAGCAAAGCGACCAAGGTAAGAAACAAACCTAGGTAAAAGCAAGGCCAGGTAATTCCATATTTAGGCATGATATAAAAACCAAATAAATAGGTCGATAAAATGCCTCCAAATGTAGAAATAGCATAGATTGAACCTGCAGTTTTACCAGCTTTTTTCGTTTCATCATTGATTAATCGAATAAACATAGGTGTGGTCATTCCCAATAGACATAGCACTGGCATAAGAAATGCGAATAACGATATTATAGCACCTAGAATAATCCCACCGTCTAACAGTCCAATCATTAGTTTCAAACTTAACCATGGCATAGCAGCTAAGAACAGTCCGCCACTCAATAAGCAGGTCAAAGCAGTAAGTAAAACTTTTGATTGGAATTTATAAGATAGAAGACCTCCTAAAAAATATCCCAAAGTCAGGGCAAACAAGGTAATGCATAAAACAGATGCCCAAACATAAAGGGAACTACCATAGATAGTACCTACCAATTTAGCCCCCATTAGCTCTGCAGCCATGACAACCGCTCCCTCCAAAAAAACTAATCCCAGTAAGTAAAAACGACTGCTTTGCATTCTAAAATTTTATACAAGAATTATATGGGTTAAATCCATTTTTTCTTGAAAAATAAATAAACTGTACCTATGATCAATAAGGCTGTAAAGGCAGTAATGAAAGTAAAACCGAAAGGATGAGAGCCAAAAGGTACAGGTACATTCATCCCCCAAAGTCCGGAGATGATACTCGGTAACATCAAAATTATGGTGGCTCCCGTAAGGCGTTTCACTATGGTATTCACATTATTGGAAATGATAGTAGATATGGTGTGCATAGAACTATCTAGAATACGAGAATATACTTCTGTCATTTCAATGGCTTGTTGATTTTCTATGATAACTTCATCGAAAAAATCATCATATTCTTCATGGTCTCTGGTTTCTAGAAAATTCGTGCGCTTCATTTTGACCATCATCAAGTTATTCGAGCGGAGATTGGTCTCAAAATAAATGAGCGATTTCTGTAATTGCAAAATGGATACGAAATCCTTATTGGTAGCTTGTGTATCTAAAATTTTCTCAATATCATTGAAGCGAATATTGATCTGCTTTAGATAATAGTGAAAGAAGTCGGTATTTCTATCGAAGATATTTAAAACTAAATCGGGAATATCATGAAATAAATTTTTACGTATCGACTTCGTAATAATACTATCAATGATGGGATTTTTATGTAGCGATGTTGTGATAACTATATTATCTTTTATCACTATTGAAATCGGAATCGTGATAAAACTGGCTCGCTTATCCCTAACAAGTTGTTCATTTCTGACAGGAATGTTCAGCAATATAAATTTAGTATCATCATCCTCTTCATATCTCGACTGCTCATCGATATCTAAGGCGTCCGTAAAATATTCGATATAAACTCCTAACTTTTCAGATATCTCATTGATAGCTGTGTAGTCAAATGGTGGATAAATATTTACCCAGCATCCACTGCTCATCTCCTCTACCTCGGTGAGCTTGTTGTCTATGGTTTGATATATCGTAATCACTGTCTGAGACCATTTACTGTGTGAAAAATTTGGATAAGCAAAAGTATATTAAAAACAATAATAATGAATAGGAAAATGGATAAAAGGTTGTTTGAAGCATTCTATTTTATACTTCTATGCTACCTTCAAAAACCTTCATTGCTGGGCCAATAAGATGAATATTGGTATAAAGACCATTTTGTTCTACGAATTCGACACTAAAACTGCCCCCTTTGGTGAGAACAGATATTATATTGGCTGAGCATAGTTTTTTAAAATGAAGGGCAATAGCAGCTGCCGTGACTCCTGTACCACAGCTATAGGTTTCATCCTCTACTCCCCGTTCGTAGGTTCTCATCTTGATAGTCGTATCATTTATTTTTTCTACAATATTGACATTGATACCGTTGGGAAATTTTTCTGAATACCGAATTTTTCTGGCATATGGTATTAAATCAATTGTCTCTACATCTTGCGAGAAATGTACATAATGAGGACTCCCCGTGCAAAAATAAAGGTCTTCACCCATTTCGGCAATGCCCTTTACGTCCTGCATCTTTAAAGAAATCAAACCGTTCTCTAAATAATCTGCTGTATAGACTTTCTCTTTAAAGATAAACTTTGTACTATTTTTCTGAATGATTCCCAAATCCCTTGCAAACTGAGCGATACATCGTCCTCCATTCCCACAAAAACTACTTTCTTTACCGTTACTATTATAATACCGCATTTCAAAATCTCCTCGGTCGCTTTCTATAAGTTCCATGAGGCCATCGCCTCCGATACCGAATCGTCTATCGCACAAGTACTTTATTTTATCTATGGTCAGTAGCGCTATGGCTTTACGCTGATCTATGAGCACAAAATCATTGCCACATCCCTGATATTTATAAAACCGTAATTGCATAATTAGATGCATAAAATAGGCGCCAAATCTAATCCAGATTTTATGAATACTTGAAATTCAGAAGATAATTTTGATTTTTTTATTGCAAACTGTCTAGTAATGTATATATTTGTTAATTAACAATTAAGTAAAAAGGAAATATAAAGACTTCTTACACTAAGTTTGTAGGTCAAGAATTTAAAGTAATTTTAAAATCAACCCATAATGAATCTAAAAGTCATAGTCCTATTTTCAAGCATATTGTATGCTCTACAAGCTAATTCTCAATATGATAGCAGAAATTTCACCTATGATGAAAACACGAAAAACTATATTAATTATGAACAATTAGAAGAATTAACGACCAAGTTTCTTTTAAAAGATAAGTCTGTGGTAGATGAAGAAGCCCTAAGACAGCAAATATTTATTGATAAAGGTCAATTGCCTTATTATACAGACGAAGAGATGCATAAGAAAATTTTGGCAATCCCTGCTACGATACCTATGAAATTTCACCCAGAAGTAGGTAGAATCATACGATATTTCCTATACGAAAAGCGTGATTACATGACTAGGATGTTGACAGCTTCTAAAACATATTTCCCAATATTTGAAGAGGTTTTAGATCAACACAATCTACCAATAGAGTTAAAATATTTGGCCATTGTAGAAAGTGCCTTGAATCCACAAGCTCGTTCGAGAGTAGGTGCTACAGGTTTATGGCAGTTTATGCATGGTACGGCTAAGCATGAAGGTATGGAAATCAATTCCTTAGTGGACGAAAGAAGTGATATTTATAAATCAACAGAACATGCTGCCATTTACTTAAAAAAATTGTATAATATATACGGAGACTGGCTATTAGCACTAGCTGCATATAATTCTGGTCCTGGCAATGTCAATAAAGCAATTCGAAATTCTGGTGGTTATGATTTCTGGTCGATAAAACACAGGTTACCTAGAGAAACTCAAAACTATGTCCCTTCATTTATAGCTATTGCCTATGCTATGCATTATGCCAAAGAATATAAACTGAGTCCGGGTAAGCCTTTATTGAATTTCCAAGCTTGTAAGATTGAAAAAGTTTATGACAAACAATCCCTTAAATACATTTCAGAGTTAATCGGCTGTACCGAAGAACATTTATGCAAGTACAATCCAGCATTGAAAAAAGGAATTATTCCTAAGGTTGATGTTGGCTACGGTCTGGTTATGCCTAAAGAACTTGCATTAAAATTCAATGAGAAAAGAAACTTACTTGCACTAGATCCATATATTTATAATCCTTCATTCACTCCTCCTGTTACTTCTGAAGAATTATTGGCGAATAATTCAATACCAGAACCTAACTCAATAGCAACTGCTGCAAACATAGTTAGTTATAATAAACCTTCTGACGATAAAAAGTTATCGTTATCAGAAATCGCGACGACTCTGTCAAGAAGAGACCCTAAGGCATTTGCTAGCAATCCTGTAACTGAATCTGAAACAAATGATGAAGAGGAAGAACCTAAAAAACTATCAACCGCTTCGTCTCCAAACTATAAAATTGTAAAAGTAACGGATGTACAGAAAAAAACAATCTATCATAAGGTTAGAAAAGGAGAAAACTTGACTGCCATAGCTAATAAATATGGTGTAAGCTTAATGGATTTAAAAGAATGGAATGATATAAGCAGTCAATCAAATCTGTTTGTAGGGAAAAAATTGAAAGTCGAACAAACAGAAACAATCGTAAAACCGCAGTTCGCCCTAGATTCAAAAACAAAAAGCGATGATCAAGCCGTCAGTGCAGTTACCGAAAATGTGTTGGTTCACAAAATTAGAAGAGGTGAAACCCTAATGCAATTAACTAGATTATATAACTGTTCAATTAATGATTTGAAAGAATGGAATAACCTCAAATCTACTGATGTAAAAGTAGATCAAGAAATTTATGTTTATGTAGAATCTAATCCAAAGTTTAAAAACTATACTTATTATGAAGCAAAACCAGGAGACACCTTAGTTACAGCAAGTATTCAACTAAATATTCCAGTAGAAGTTCTTAAAAGTCTCAATAATAAAGGAGAAAACGAGCCCTTGAAGAAAGGGGAGAAAATTAAAATACCTACGCTATAATTGGAAATCTTTCAGTTCAAGCAATTTCAAATAAAACAAAACGCTGCCTCTGTATTTAAAGTCAATACAGAGGCAGTTTTGCTTACGGTCTGGGTAACGATAACACCTAATATTGAAATACTGGAAATTGGCTCTGGCTCAGGAGTAATAAGTCTTGGATTAATTCAAAGAATTGATAAATCATCTCATATCCTCACCATCGATATAGATAAAAATGCTTATGATTTAACTTTGGAGAACATAGCCATCAATAAAGCAGCTCAAGTGTCCGCTCTAAATATAAGTTTACAGGATTTTAATATTCAAAATCCAACAAAAACCTTTGATCTTATCATTTCCAATCCCCCATATTTTCAAACAAAATGGAAATCAACCAAACCTAGAAATATTCTTTCCAAGTACACGGATACACTTGACTATGAAACTCTACTAGAAATAGGACTTTCACGTCTTAAAGAAAACGGGGTACTCGCAATTATAATTCCATTTAATGATTTAAATATCATAAAGGGGATAGCTTTAAAAAATCAAAGCTTTATATCCCGCATTATGACACTAAAAACCATTTTCAATAAATCACCTTTAAGAGTTTTATTAGAGATAAAAAAAGGACATTCTCACATGGAATATGAAGCAGAAGAAATCACTATCAAGGGTGAAAATGGTCTGTTTTCAGAGGAGTATAAGAATATGACTAAAGACTATTATAAGATTTTCTAGTCTAATACTTTTCCGTATCTACCGTTTTTTTCTTCTTCTTATTTCTCCCTAAAAAGTTAATGAATTCGGCCCATGCAAATGGATTCGCGATATTATTAGCAGGCATCAATCCAGTACTCAATCGCAGATTATCTTGATTATGCTGTTGTAAATAACCTGCTCTATTTTCCGCTAGACTTGGCATCATACCATCGCGAATCTGGGTCCACCGCTCATATTGAAGATTCTGATAAGCTATGACGAGGTCATCTTCACTAATATCTAAATCCAAAACTGCCCTTTTCAATTCATCTACATTTTTCCATGGAACTATAACTACGGTATTGAGCCTATTCGTATCACGAATCATAGCTTGCGTTGCAAAAAAACGATCGCGCTTTATATTTTCAGGTATTATTAATACACTTTTTTTAAATCCTACAGCTGAAAACTCAACAGTGTCTCCTCCTTTCACTACCAATGAAAAAAAACCATCTGGCCCTGAATAGGCACTAGACCTTCGCGATTTATTTTTGATAGTCACAAAAGCAACTGGCTCTACAGAGTCATTATATGATATCAAAGTGTTACCTGAGAATTGAATTAAATCAGAAGGATTCTGACTTGATAATGAAATATAAGAAAACAATCCTAATGCTAAATACAGTTTTTTCATTATAAAAGTGAGGAATTTATAAAACAAAGCTAAGTCGAATAAAATTCTTATATGGGTTAAAAAAACAAAAGGCAGCTCATTACGGCTGCCTTCTTGCTTAAAAAATGAAAATTTATTTAATGCTTGACAATTATCTTTCCTCCTACGATATTGTTTCCATCTTCGACTCGAACTATGTATTTACCGTTATTTAGATTACTCACATCGGTATTGATCATATTATCACCTGATATCGCACGATATGCCATTCTCTTCACAACTCTGCCTGCTATATCATAGATGGCTATCGTATAATTCGCTCCCATCTTAGATTCAAACGATATATTTATCTTATCTGTGGTAGGATTAGGATAAATATCAAATTTAATGTTTACATTATTGATATAATCTATTCCGCTTCGCACCTTCTTTTCATAAGTACAAATAGAAGAACCTTTTTTAGGAAATGGAACTCTCCAAAATCCTCTTCCATGACTACCTGCATATAGTACCGTACAATTTTCATCATTGAGGTGATTTACCCGAAGTTTAAATACTGGAACACGTCCTATATTTTTATTAGCTTCACGCCATACAGGTGAGGCAGCGCTGATATCCTCTGTCTCCCAGATACCAAATTCGGTACCTACCACCACATGTTTTTCATCCTCTGGATCTATGGCACAGGTATAAACTGGCATCACCGGCAAGTTTCCTTGTTTACCTACAAAGCTGCTACCATTTGTCGATAAAAAAACCTTATTTGTACCGCCGAAGCCAATTTGTGTAGCAACTACATAATTCCCATTCGTTTGGTGAACGTACAAGCCACCTACAGGACCTGTAATTCCAGATAGAGTAGTCCATGCCAAATTAGGTCTTTTCAGGCAAGGTTGATTTCTAACCGATAAATCTATTCCAAAAGAGTCTAAATCTTTGAGTGTTGTATTTTTTCTAACTCCTCCAGCACCATATAAATATACGGTCCCGATATCCTTTGTACTATGAATTCCATATATAATACCTAAACCAGCATTTTCCCAATTTGTAAATGCCGTGGGTTGGGTTGGTATGTGAGCGTTCGATGAAATGGTATACTCACCAGATGAATTGAAAATAAAAAGAAATGACTTATCTACTTCATCAAATAATCCTGGTTGTTCCTTGATTCTTTCTACTAATCCAAGTCTTGTATGAAATGCAACTCTTGAAAACGCTCCTCTCTCCGAAACGCAACCTGCCGCTAATGACTTGTTAGCAGACGTAAGATCTGTTGTCCTAAATACAGACCCAAAATACAAAGAAGTATAAGCTGTTTGATAATTATTAGCTGCAGAAATAGCGCAGTCAAAACCATCCCCTCCTAGTATCTGTAATCCAATATTATTATTATTTGTAAGGGTAATAAATTGTGTTCCATTATCCTGTGTTCCTCCTACAAGTTCCCCATACTTATTAACAGCCATATCATAAAACTGAGTTATATTTAAACCGGTAGTGATTGGTTTCCAACTAGGCGTTGGGAATGAAGAAAAAGAGTTAAAAGTTATATAAGGTCCCCCATCTGTGCAAACTACAAAGGTATCGGGTCTTGTAGGGTGAAAAGCAAATTCATGCTTATCTGCATGAACTAAATTGGATCCTAATGAAGCAGGAGATGTCCAATTAGTAGCCTGTACCCAACCGGTGCTCCTAGACCATGAATATGATCTTATAGACCCCCCAAGGAAAATTTTCCTATCATCACGAGGATGAACAGCCAGACATAAATCATAAAAACCTTGACAGCCCATAGAGGAGCAAAGTGGACTGAGGCTAGCATCTGACCTTCCTATCAACTCCCAAGAAGCACCTCCATCTTCGGATAGAATAACGTATTTGAGGTCACCTCCACGAGTTCCAGTGATACCACATGCATATATCTTTTCTGGATTAGTAGCAGAGACAGCTATTCTTACATGTTGATTGCCTTCTGCGGTCCATTCTGGTCTATTATTGCCGATCAAATCTGTGAAAGATACCCCTCCATTTGTTGATTTATGTACCCTACCATTCCATGCAGCGTAAATAACAGTAGCATCATGCGAAAATTCTACTTGAGCTATCACTGCTGAACTAGGCACCGCTGTAGATTTAGTCCATGTAGTTCCACCATCTTTAGAAACTTGCATACCTTGATCTGTTGCGGCAAAAACAATATTATTATCTAACGGATGGCAAGCTATGTCTAAAACGCGTCTAAACTGAGAAGGCAAAGGATTTGTCAAAGACCCATTAATCGTAGACGTAAGATGGGTAAATTCTTCCTCATCTGCTTTCTTTTTATATATTCCATGTCCATTAAATTGTGAGCCAAATGCTGCGTTTGGAGTATTTCCCCAGTATTCCCCAGTACCTACATATATGTCGCCATCCTTTGATTGGGTCATACATCCTATCGGCATCACTTTGAAAATATCCGTCATATTCTTAACGGGTTTCCAATTATGTCCTAAATCTTCAGATACGAACATTCCTCCAGAGACACCACCACAGTATACTCTACCTTCTTTGGTTTTATCGAAAATGAATCCACGGGTTCTACCAGACTGCTGATTAGGACCTTGCTCTTCCCATTCTAATTCCTCACCTCTAGCAGGCAATCTATTACCTGACAGTTTTTCGATTTCAGCAAGAGCATTGTACCAATCCTGTATTTCCACTTGTCCAGTGATTACATTGCGTAATTGATTGGCGCGTTCTTCTGCCCTTCCTTCTATTCTAGTCTCTAGCGGCAACTTCTTTGACTTTTTATAACCAGCCATATACTCAAAGTTGTTCATTGGACGACTAGCTAAAAAACCTAATAATGCAATAAATAAAATAGAAAATAATACTAAGTTGAGTTTCTTCATAAATTTAATTTTTAATTTGGTGATAGCTAATTTCTAGTCAATACACTTAAAAAAATGACTTTGTTCCAACCTCGAAATTTTTAAATTGATTTTACTAGATAATAAAAAAAAATAAACAGCTTAATGCTTAATATATATAAATTTGCTTAATTTTCTGCAATAAAAAGTTGACAAAAAAGTCCGAATTTAGCTTGAAAATCATACATTTACTACAACTTCATATGGTCAAACCCATAGTAAAACTTTGCTAAAAAAATACAGTAGAAGTTTTTAATTCGTGATAATATCCATGTAATACCAATAGCGGTTTTAAAATGGTCCAACCCATTTTAAAACCTTGCTATGGTAAATGCCGTAGCTGTATTTGTTTAGTGCAATGAGCCATGCGACATTGGACTATTACTAATACGCTTACGGTATAAAATAATACAAATACCATTGCGCTAATCTTTTCAATTTTTAATGCCTACTTAAAATAGAAATTCGGATAGTAAAAAACAAAAGGCAGCCCAATACGGCTGCCTTCTTGCTTAAAAAATGAAAATTTATTTAATTCTTGACAATTATCTTTCCTCCTACGATATTATTTCCATCTTCTACTCGAACTATGTATTTACCGTTATTTAGATTACTCACATCGGTATTGATCATATTATCACCTGATATCGCACGATATGCCATTCTCTTCACAACTCTGCCTGCCATATCATAGATGGCTATGGTATAATTGTCTACCTTCTTAGATTCAAACGATATATTAATTTTATCAGTGGTAGGATTAGGATAAATATCAAATTTAATGTTTATATTATTGATATAATCTATACCACTGCGAACTTTTCTCGTATAGTCACATGTAGATTTGAATGGAAATGGAACTCTCCAGAATCCACGTCCATGACTACCTGCATATAGTACCGTACAGTTTTCATCATTAAGATAATTTACCCGAAGTTTAAATACTGGTACGCGACCAATATTCTTGTTAGCTTCACGCCATACAGGTGAGGCAGCGCTGATATCCTCTGTCTCCCAGATACCAAATTCGGTACCTACCACCACATGATTTTCATCATCTGGATCTATGGCACAGGTATAAACTGGCATCACCGGCAAGTTGCCTTGCTTACCTACAAAGCTGCTACCATTTGTCGATAAAAACACCTTGGTAGTACCACCAAAGCCTATCTGTGTAGCTACAACATAATTAGCATTCGTTTGGTGAACGTACAAGCCACCTACAGGACCTGTAATTCCAGATAGAGTAGTCCACATAAGATTTGGTCTTCTTAGGCAAGGTTGGTTGGTTGTAGAATTATCTACAGGAAAAGAGTCTATACTAGCCAGTGTGGTGTTTTTTCTCACTCCACCTGTACCGTAGATATAAATTGTGCTTATATCCTTGGTACTGTGTATACCTAAGATATCACCAATTCCCCCAGACTCCCAGTTAGTAAATGCTGTAGGTTTTGAAGGAATATGAGCATTGGTTGAAATGGTATATTGTCCATTATCATTAAAAATAAATAAGAAAGATTTTTCAACCTCATCAAAAACACCTGGGCTCACCTTAACTTTCTCCACTAAACCTAAACGAGTATGAAAACCTACATTCGAAAAATTTCCACCTTCTTCTACACAACCAGCAGCCAATGCCTTGCGAGTAGTAGTTAGGTCAGTAGTTCTAGATACAGAACCATTATAAACCGAGGTGTAGGCCGTTTGATAATTATTAGCTGCGGAAATAGCACAATCAAATCCATCACCCCCACTAATCTCTAATGCTACATTGTTTTTGGATGTCAGTGTAATAAACTGGGTACCATTATCCTGTGTTCCTCCCACAAGCTCTCCATACTTATTCACTGCCATATCGTAAAACTGAGTTATATTTAATCCAGTAAATATTGGCTTCCAAGTAGAATTAGGAAAAGAAGAAAGTGAATTGAACGTTATATAAGGTCCCCCATCTGTACAAATAACCATAGTATCAGGTCTGGTAGGATGAAAAGCAAATTCATGATTATCAGCATGAACCAAATTCAAGCCAAGAATTGCCGGTGAATTCCAATTGGAAGCCTGAACCCATCCCTGATTTCTAGACCAGCCGTAGGCTTTTACAGAACCTCCTAGAAATATTTTATTATCATCACGAGGATGAACCGCCAAACATAAATCATAAAAACCTTGACAACCTAATGTGGAACACAATGGACTAAAGCTAGCATCTGATTTTCCTATTAACTCCCAAGAAGTACCTCCATCTTCGGATAGAATAACATATTTCAGATCACCTCCTCGAGAAGAATTAATACCACAAGCATATATCTTATTAGGATCCGTAGATGAAACGGCAATTCTTATATGCTGTTTACCATATGCAACTTCAGCTGTAAACTGCGTTCTAGTGCCAATCAAATCAACAAATGATGTACCGCCATTCGTTGATTTATATACCTTACCACCCCAAGCAGCGTAAATAACAGAGCCATCGTGTGAAAACTCAACTTGTGCTATTACTACGTTAGGAACAGCTGTTGATTTCGTCCACGTTGCACCAGCGTCTTTTGAAACTTGCATACCATTATCAGTAGCTGCAAAAACGATATCGTTATCCAAGGGATTGCAAGAAATATCCAAAACTTGCTTAAACTGAGCCGGTTGAGGATTGGTCAATGAACCATTGATGGTTGATGTCAAGTGCACAAATTCTTCTTCATCGAATTTTTTCTTATAGATACCATTACCATTGAACTGAGAGCCAAAGCTACCAGCAGGATTATTGCCCCAGAACTCTCCTGTACCTGCATAAATGTCTCCGTCTTTTGATTGAGTCATGCATCCGATGGGCATCACCTTGAATACATCTGTCATATTTTTTACTGGTTTCCAATTATGTCCGAGATTCTCAGAAACGAACATACCACCAGAAACACCACCACAATATACTCTACCTTCTTTAGTTTTGTCAAAAACAAATCCACGTGTTCTTCCACCTACTTGACTTGGACCTTGATCTTCCCACTCTAGTTCTTCACCGCGTGCAGATAATCTGTTGTTAGAAAGTTCCTCGATTTCAGCTAAAGCTTTATACCAATCATTTTCATCCACTATGCCAGTAACTACATTGCGAAGCTGATTAGCACGCTCTACTGCCCTACCTTCAATTCTACTTTCCAATGGCATCTTTTTAGATTTTTTATACGAAGCCATGTATTCAAAACCTTTCATCGGTCGACTCGCTATGAATCCAAGCAAGGCTATAAAGCAAAATGAGAATAATACTAAGTTGAATTTCTTCATAATTTTAGTTTAAATTTGTGTATCGCAAAGATATTTTTAAAAGTCTCAAAAATATAACTTTTTTTCCAACAATTAATTTTTTCTAAAGAAAATGCTACATTTTTTAAATAAAATAAAATTACCTAATAAAATGTGCAATTTAAGACAAATTTTAACTAGCCCAGATTCTCTTCAGAGAGTTTAATAATGCAAAAAATAGAGTAATTTAATATATCCTGGTAATTGGAATAAGCTCCTTCTGAAATGGAGGTTTGACCTTGATTGTCTTCGATTTGCTTTATTCTAAGGAGCTTAGCTAAGATAATATCCGTCATAGAGGAAACTCGCATATCTCGCCAAACTTCACCATAATCTGTATTTTTTCGCTGCAATAAATTCAGAGTATCATCCACTATCTCTTCATAGCTCGTTTTAAGGTCTTCAAACAACATAGCACTTAATCTTTGCTCTTCATGACTAGCTATTATCATAGCCATAATACAATAATTGATTATACTGTGAAACTCTTCTTCTTGTGTATCTCCTATGACATTTTTCTTTGACTCCTGAATATTGCGAATACGCTTAGCCTTAATAAAAATTTGATCGGTCAATGAACTCAAGCGCATAATAGTCCAAGAGATACCATAATCTTGATTTTTCTTTAAAAAGACATCCTTGCAGTCAGCTATGATTTTTTTAAAAGAAATTTCTGTTGAATTTTTCATATTTGAATTGCAAATATAATTGAAAAAGTTAAAGCTAAATTAATCCTTACTTTTGTCAACTAGGAAATCAACATAGATTAATGAAAAAAGATAGGTCAATACAGCACAGTTTCAATATAAATATAAAGGGTTCTCTCTTCACTATCGATCAACCTTTAGTCATGGGGATTCTAAATCTTACACCAGACTCATTTTATGATGGTGGCTTTTATTCGACAACGAAAAATATCCTTTTACAAACCGAAAAAATGATAAAGGATGGTGTTGATATCATCGATATTGGAGCTATGAGTTCACGGCCTTATAGTAAAGAATTGCCTTTAGACGAAGAGCTCTCAAGAATCAGAAGTATCTTGCCAGAACTAATTAAAAACTTTCCTAAGACCATATTCAGCATCGATACCTATAGAAGTGAAATAGCAGAATATGCAATAGACAATGGAATAAGTATCATTAATGATATCACTGCAGGGCTGAAAGATCCAAAGATTTTGCAAGTAGCAAAAAAGTATGGTGTTCCCTATATAGCAATGCATATGCAAGGTATGCCTCAAAATATGCAAATTAAACCTGATTATCAGAATTTAATACAAGAAATCATGTATTTTTTTAGTGAACGACTCCACATGATGCGAAGAATAGGTATCGTCGATATTATATTGGATGTCGGATTTGGATTCGGGAAAAGTCAAACGGATAACTTCTCACTTCTTAAGAACCTAGCTATATTTCAAGAATTTAACTGTCCGATCTTAGTAGGTATATCCAGAAAAAGCATGATATATAAATGTCTAGGAAATACGCCACAGGAAGCCTTAAATGGCACTACAGCCCTTCATTTTGAGGCATTGAGAAATGGAGCTAATATACTGAGAGTTCATGATGTACAAGAAGCTAAGGAGGTCATAAAGTTATACATGGAATACCAAAAATCCTAGAAATACTATGTTTAACCACATGCCTCTAGTCAACTAAGAATAATTTCGCCTCAAGTCGCATTACTAGAGAGAATTAATAAATAAATTTTTTCATCTACATTTGTACTTTTAAATATTTCAAAAAAGTTAGTAAGTAAGATGGGATTAAAATGTGGGATAGTAGGATTGCCAAATGTAGGGAAATCAACAATTTTCAATGCATTGACGAATGCAAAAGCACAAGCTGCCAATTTTCCTTTTTGCACGATAGAGCCGAATGTAGGTGTGATTACCGTTCCAGATCAAAGATTGACAAAAATTTCAGAAATTGTAGTACCTGAAAAACTTGTGCCTACAACGGTAGAAATCGTAGATATAGCAGGTCTGGTCAAAGGAGCCAGTAAGGGCGAAGGACTAGGCAATCAATTTCTAGGTAATATCAAAGAAACCGATGCCATATTGCATGTTATACGCTGTTTTGAAGATGCCAATGTTATCCATGTCGATGGAAGTGTGAATCCTGTTCGCGATAAAGAAGTAATCGATATAGAGCTACAGTTAAAGGATTTAGAAACGGTTACGAAAGCCATGCAAAAATATGAGAAGCAGGCTAAGGTAGGCAGTGACAAGCAAGCTATAGCAGCTATGGAACTACTCCAGCAATATAAAGCCTGTCTAGAAGATGGAAAGTCTGCTAGAACAATTGCATTTAGAGATGATCAAGAATGGATCGTTAAAACACTTAATTTATTGACCAATAAACCTATTCTCTATGTGTGCAATGTGGATGAAGCTTCGGCTAAAACTGGCAATGAACATGTAGAAGCATTGAAAAAATCCGTGAAAGACGAAAATGCAGAAGTACTCATTATCAGTGCTGCTATAGAAGCTGATATAGCTCAGTTAGAAAATTTTGAAGACAGAAAAGCATTTTTAGCAGACTTAGGTCTTGAACAATCTGGGGTAGAACAATTGATTCAAAAATCTTACTCTTTATTGAAGTTAATCACATATTTCACCGCAGGTGTCAAAGAAGTTAGAGCGTGGACTATTCATGAAGGAGACACTGCTCCTCAGGCTGCTGGAGTCATTCATACCGATTTTGAAAAAGGGTTTATACGAGCTGAAGTCATCGCCTATCAAGATTTTATAGGTTTAGGAGGTGAGGCAAAGGTAAAAGAGGCAGGAAAATTGAGGGTAGAAGGGAAAGAATATCTGGTCAAGGATGGGGATATTATGCATTTCCGCTTCAACGTCTAAAAATAAAAGCCATCTAGCTAAATCCTTTGGACAAACTAAAAGCCTTTTGGAAAGAACATAAGAAGATAAATGTCATTATCTTAAAGTTTGGTTTAGCTGCTCTCCTATTCTACAATTTGTATTCAAAGTTCTCCGAAAAAGGATTTCAGGAGACCCTAGAAATATTTCAGCGCGAGTTTGCTTCTGATAAATTATACTATTTATTTTTTGTTGTATTTCTTACTTTCTTCAATTGGGGATTCGAGACACTGAAGTTTTATCTCTGTGTTCAGCGTGTTGAAAAAATTAGCTATTGGTTAGCCTATCGCGGTATCCTATATGGTAATGCCTTAAATCTTATTTTCCCGGCCAGTATAGGTGAATTGACTGGCCGTCCTTTAGTATTAAAATCAGAGAATCGGATACATGGTTCAGGAGTTGCATATTATGTCAGTATAGTACAAAAGGTAGCATCCCCATTGGTTGGGCTCATATTTCTAACTTATGCTCATTTTCATGGATTCTTGTCTCAAGAAAAAATAAACATTTTTTCCTTCGGATTATCTATAGCAGGTATCATATCTCTCATATCTCTCATAGACGTACTATTTTGGTTATTTATGTACCTCAAACCAGAGATTATGATTAACTTTCTCGCTAAAGTAAAATCTCTGCGCAGTATATTCGAAACTATCGGGGAATTTTTACATTATAATTTAGCTACAAAACTAACGCTAATCGGAATAGGCTCTATTCGCTTTTTTATTTTCGTGACACAGTATTGGTTACTGATGTTTATCTTCTTCAATGATTTCCCTCAACTAGAATTTTATGTTCTCTGCGGTGTTTATTTCTTAGCTCAGTTTGTCATACCCTCTATGGGAGCTCTGGATGTAGGTATCCGTGCTAATTTAGTTTTGTTCGTATTCAGTCTATATACAAAGAACTTTGCTCAGCTTATGGCAGTTAATTACTTGATCTGGATAATCAATCTATTAATTCCATCCCTTTTCGGATTTTATTTAATGCGAAATACAATCAATCCATTTAAGGTCAAGGCTGGGAAGCTTTGAGACCTTTTCGCTCAGCTATAAAAAAAGTATCTACAAAGCCTTTATCACTTTTAAATCCGTATATAGTAGTTAGTTTAAAGGAGTCCAGAATACTATCTAAACAATGAAGATTTCTACGCTGAAGCATAAAGAGCTTGTGACGAGAATATCGAAGCGTATCCATGGTATGCTGGTCGTAATTTTCTCTAGGAGAAGTATTAAATCGATATCCATTCCAAGCCAAATAGACAGGCAAACTTGACATAGAATAGTCCGCAGAAAAATAAACATGTTTCGGAGAAGAATTTAAGGACACCAATTTCTCACTAATAGTTTTAGGGAATCTTCGAGTGGATTCAAAGGCGGGTAATGCTATGCCCCAAGCTATTAAATGAAGTCCAAAGGCGAAAATAAATGCTATCTCCGGTAAGCGATGTTGTAGCCATGGAATTTTAATTTGGATCAGATAGAGAACCCCAAAAATAAACAACAAACAAATCACAAGTAGGTAGGTTAACTCGAGATTATCAAATGGAATCTTGTTTTTAAAAACAAATATACCGAAGCCGACAATTATAAAAAAGACACCGAGTGCTAGCGAAGAATAGCGTATAAACTTAGAAGAATTGGTTTTAAAATTAATGATGGATTGTGCTATATAGATAAACCATATAGGAAGGACTGCAAAGGCGTAGGATGGCAACTTGCTCGTCAAGACTTCATAAAATAACCATCCAGAAATTAACCAAGTCGATTGGAACAACAATTGGCTAGACTTCTCGCGTTTGATAAAATCAAGAAATAGTCGCTTCAATGCATGTGGTAAGAAAAGCATCCAAGGAAGGAAGCAGAGGATAAAAATTAGCAAATAATAGCCTATAAAACCAGTATGATTATTCACCGTACCTGTGGTTCGTTTCAAAATATACCAATCCACCCACCAAAGGAGAAACTCACCACCATCTTGATGCCAAGAAAGTCCTGCCCAGATAATAAATGGTATTAAACTAACTATAGAAAAAATCAGCAACTTTAGAAACTCTCTTCGTTCCTTTCCTAAAACAAAGGCAAGCCCCAAAGATCCCAATGTGGTGATTAAAATCGGTGGACCTTTGGTAAGCACGCCAATAGAAGTAAAAAATAATAACCACCAAAGCCACTGATTTTTCTTAGACTCCAGATATGATAATACACTGAAATAACTGCCAATGAAGCAAAAAACTAAAGTAGCATCCGTCATGCCTATCTTTCCATAAACTGGCAAAAGAAGACTTCCCATAAAAACTAACGATGCCCAGTTAGCTAGCTTCTGAGAATACAATCTTTTTGAAAAGTAGTATACTAAAATCAAGGAAAATAATATGGCTAAGACAGAGGGAATTCTTGTAGCAAATTCAGTATAACCAAAAATAGAATATGATGCCGCTATCATCCAAAAATGAAATGGAGGCTTTCTATGAGGCCAGCTCCATTCAAAATCAGGAATGATAAAGTTACCCGTTTCCAGCATATTATAGGCAAACCCCGCATAAGCTGCCTCGTCTTGTTCCCATAATGCCAAGCTATCATTATTTAGGAATAACAAAATAGTGAATAGCAAGAGAACAAGGTACTTCAAAGTATTAGGTATGGAGTTTACTATTCTTATGACTGTATAAAAAATAAACTACCAAGCCTATCAGCATCCATATCAAAAAATAAATCCAATTTATCAAAGTCATACTTGTCAATAAATAAGCACAACTCAGCAAACCTAATATGGGAATCAAAGTAAATCTTTTTCGGAATGATAATCCTGTAAAAATAACTAAGAGACTATAAAATAGTATCAAGGCATAATTGGTTACATTCGCATCGGCATATTCAAAAAATGAAACACCTAAAAGTGAAAATGTTTTATCACATTGATAATCGAGTAAAAGGGATTTAAAATATGTGGCGCCAGCATCATGAAAGAACCCCCAACACACTAGACTGACAAGAATAAGCAACAAAGGTAATCGGGCATTTATATTCGGCAAGCTAAATTTAGATGGGTCTTTATCTTCTTCTGGCAATAATAAAACACCACCACATACTAGAACAAAAGCAAATAAAGTGGAAATACTGGTAAAATCAATGACCAAATCATAATCTACGAATAAGATGGGAATCCCTACTACCAAACCAGTCATAATAGTTGCATAGCTAGGTGTTTTAAATTTCGGATGAATTTTTGAAAACTTCTTAGGCATTAATCCATCTCTACTCATAGACATCCAGATGCGTGGCTGCCCCATCTGAAAAACCAGGAGAACACTGGTCATGGCTACGATAGCACTCACACTCACCACACCACCTATCCAGTGCATCCCCTTTTCAAAAAATACGAAGGCCAAAGGATCTTTTACATTCAAAAGCTGATATGGTACTATTCCTGTCAATACTAATGCCAATAAGATGTATAAAATGGTACAAATGAGTAAAGCATAAAACATGCCTTTAGGCAAATCGGAATGCGGATTTCGACACTCTTCCGCAGTAGTGCTGATAGCATCGAAGCCTATATAAGCAAAAAATACCGAAGACACTCCAGCCATGACACCCGTAAACCCATTGGGCATAAAGGGATTCCAGTTGGCTCCATCCACATAGAAAAAACCTACCGTTATCACTAAGACAATAACCGCTACCTTCAAAAATACCATGAAATTACTGAAGTTCTTAGACTCCTTTATCCCAATGTATACAACAGCCGTAATCAATATATTGATGATAAAAGCTGGGAGATTCACTATAATTTTAAGCCCAAACAAATTAGGGGCAGAGGCGAAGGCTGCTGCATATTTATTAGATAGTCCTGCTTGAAAAGCTTTCTTTGCTGTAGGATAATCCACTCCAAGCCAATCGGGTAGACTCAGACCTAAATTTCCTAAAAGGGACTGAAAATATTCTGACCAAGAGATAGCCACGGCTATGTTTCCTATACTGTATTCCATGACTAAAGCCCAGCCGATAATCCATGCAAAAACCTCTCCAAAAGTAGTATAGGCATAAGTATAAGCACTACCTGCAGCTGGTATTCGCGATGCAAACTCGGCATAACACATGGCAGTAAAACCAGAAGCTATGGCAGCAAAGACGAATAGAAATATGACCCCAGGACCACCACTAAAACAAGCTTTTCCTATCGTGGAAAATATTCCAGCACCTATGACGGCTGCTATACCGAAGGATGTCAAATCCATCACCGAAAGATTCTTATGCAGTTTATCTCGCTCCTCCAATAGATTGTGACTCTCTATGATACCTTTGATAGTTTTTTTTCTAAATATTTTACGCATAGGTTCAACTATATTTTCAGTAAATATAGATATGTAGGTATGAAATCCAATGTGAAAAGTTATCGCACCACCATCACTTCTCCGCTTTTCGTAAAACTTCTACCTAGATAGGAATAGCGAAGGGTATAGCTATAGAGTCCATTGGAGGAGGGTTTGCCGAGATAGCTGCCATCCCATCCTTTGGATAATGGATAGTGTTCATAGACTTTTTCGCCCCAGCGATTGAAGATTTGAAAATATTCTATTCGGATATTCCCATTGGTGTTGGGAGTGAAATAGTCGTTCAATCCATCACCATTGGGTGAAAAGGCAGTAGGGAATTCTATAATCGGCTGGTCTATAGCGTAGATATAGAAACTCATTTTTTCTTCACAGTCCGTTAGATTCCATGCAGTGACCTCAAAGGTCTTGTCTTCATTGATTTGTGGGCGGAGGGTCGGTGTTTGTTCACCAGTATTCCATCGGTAATTTTGCGCTCCCCTGACTTGAATCGTACTTGTCTCGCCTTTTATGACGGTATCGGATTGCTTAGTGAGAGGTGTGAGTGTGGGTCTCTGTTCTCTTCGGTAGTGGTAGGGCTGATAGAGGCTATCGCAGTAGGGTGGTATTAAGCTTTTTATCGTATCATGGGTAAAGAAGCTCGTGGTTTTTCGTTGTCCTTTGTGTATGATTTCTTCACAAAAATCTATCGTCTTATCTGCGAGATAGCTAGGTCTTGGTTCGGTGATATAGACTTTGTGCTTGGTGACAATACTATCGCAGAGGAGGTAGTTTTTAATCGTTTCCGTAAAGCTATCATTTCTGGTGAAGGTCTGTGCTCCATAGGAAAATGCACGGCAAGCGTTGTGGTTTATAGTTTTGTATTCGGTAGCAGGTAGATGAGTGAGGTAAATGGTTAGAATGCTATCACAACCTTGAATTGATTTATAGGTTTCTTGATACTTGCCCGGGCTGGTATAGCTTCGATATAGCTGTCCTGCACAGGTAGTATGGCGTATGGTATCATAGAGCACGAGACCAAAGCTGAGATTTAGCGTAACAAAACTATCACATCCGAGGTAATTGGTCAAGGTATCTCTGTAACTGCCTGATTGAGTCAAGGTTTGGTTATTAAATATGAATGATTGGTTTTTACAAAGATTACGAGAAAAACTATAAGTCGTGCTATCAATAATCGAAAGTGTCAAGATAATAATGCTGTCGCAGCCATTTTTATTTAGCAATTTATGCGAATACGTTCCAGCACTGGACAACACCTGACTATAAAAATTATAAGAATTCCCTCTACAGATTATCTTGACTTGCTTATTTGTGTCTATTGGATGTACTGTCAAAATCAATTTCAACACACTATCACAGCCACTAGCAGTCGTCAAGGTATCAAAATAAGTTCCTGACTGCTTATAAAATTTTCCTCCGAAGAAACTAGAATCACCTGAACAGATTCCTCTTGGAAGACTTGTTTCAGAAATAGGTTTGGGGATAAAGTTGTAGAAAATATGACTATCACAGCCAGCGATATTTTTCAACGTATCACGATAAAACCCAGCTATCGTCAATGAAGACCCATTAAATATTTTGGGCATATTGCCACAGAGGGTATCATAGATATGGCTAGTGTCGACTGTTCTCACTGTAAGTGTGAGCGTAACTATGCTATCACAATTTTGCATCGATTTGAGGCTATCACGATATTCCCCTGATATTTTATAGTATTTGCCAGCAAATAAACTGCTATCACCTATGCAGATAGCTCGGCTAATAGGAGTCTGATAAATGGGCTTGGGTATAAAATGATAGAAAATATGACTATCGCAGCCATTGAGTTTATACAGAGTATCACGATAGAGCCCTGCTATAGTCAGATTCTGGTTATTAAATGTCTTAGGAATATTATCGCAAAGGGTATCGTAGATATGAGTAGTATCGACTGTTTTTATATATAGATTGAGAATCACAAGGCTATCACAGCCCACAAAATTCGGCAGGGTATCTCGATATACACCTGCCGTTTTGAGTGTATCTCCATTGAATATAAATGATTTGCCTTGACAGATATATTTATCTATTCTAGTAGTATCCTGATGCACTTTTACTGTGATGGAGGAATAGGCAGGGCATCCCGTAGAGTTCGTAGCGGTGACTTTAAAGGTATCGGTCGTGCTGACTTTGATACTTCGTGTAGTAGCACCTGTACTCCAGAGATAGCTCGCAGCAGGGCTCGCAGTCAGCACCACAGTATCTTTAGGGCAGATATTGGTGCTTTTAGAGGAGGTAATGATGACAGGAGCGGTCACACAATTGTTCCACTTGGATATAAAAACTTCTTCGGAACTACCACCAGTAGGGCTTGTAGGGTTATTCAAAAGTGCAACCATAGTATATGTGCTAGCTGTCGGGTTAAAATCAACCGAATCTTTAAAATGTCCGGTCGTATGAATATTTCCTGCTTTTGACACAGCTATGCCATGCCCCCAAGTCTTAAATTTACCTCCAATTGAGTGAGCCCAGACAAAATTCCCCAATTCATCTAGTTTGGTTACAAACTGATCTTCGGGTCCACTAGCTGTCAAATTATGACTTGCGGCGCCAGGGTTCATATCGGAAACCCATTGAAAGGCTCCAGTGCTGTATATATTATTCGCCGTATCTAGGGCTACTGACTTACAATATTCATTACCAGCTCCACCCATGGTTTGAATCCAATTAAGAACCCCACTACTATCTAGTTTCCAAACAAACATATCATTGCCACCGGCGGATAACTTATTGTAAACTCCTGCATTGGGATCAAAATCAACCTGATGCTGAAAATCACCTACTGCGATTACTTTATTTTTTGAATCTACTGCCACAGAATAGGCGACATCATCCCCAGGACCACCAGCAGATTTAGCCCAGATAAAATTGCCTGCGGTATCTAGTTTTAGAATAAAGGCATCTTTAGCTCCATTGGTTGGTACAATATACTGGCTAGTGCCAGGGTCAAAATCACAACTATCCGAAAAAAAACCTGCGATGACCAAATTCCCCAATCTATCAAAAGCTAATGAATGCGCTCTATCCTCCTTTTTACTTCCTATCCTCCTTGCCCAGATAAAATTGCCATTGCTGTCTAGCTTAGATATATATATATCATAATTACCAGCAGACGTTAAATTGTATACCCCACCTCCTGGGTCGAAGTCCACAGTATTAAAAAAACAACCTACGGTATATACATTACTATGATTATCAACCTTAATATCAAAACCACCACCCCACAAGGACTCAAAGGCTCTTGCCCATTTGAATTTACCATTGGCATCGAGCTTGAGTATAAAGATACTGGTAGTTGCGTTCGGTATAATATAGTCGCTCGTATCGAGGTCAAAATCGGTCGTATCTTGAAAACTAGAGGTGATGTATACATTGGATTTCAAATCTGTAGTGATACCATATCCACCTGGTGGTATAAAAATAAAAGAATTATTCGGATATTGAGAAAACATAAATCCCCACTTAAAAACACCACTCGAATCCACCTTGGATACAAACATTTGACTATGGTATCTGCGCACAAAAGTATCGGGACCTTGATCGAAAATCAAACGTCCTTCAGCCATACCTGTAGTATATAGATTCTCGTGTAAATCTAGGGTCGTGGCATATCCCCTGTCACTTTGAGATAAACCCCTATGTGATTTTGCCCATTTAAAATTGACCTGTGCATAACCACTAATATGCAGTAGCAAAAATACTAAGTAAAAAAAGATTCTGTTTATCATATAAATATAGTCAACGATTGGTTGTTACTTTATTATTGATATAAAGATTTAGTTCCCGAAGGTCCTAGACCTTCGGAAAGTGGATTTAGTGTATCCTTTTCGTATTTTTCTAGCTGATAAGCCAATCCGTCGTTTAACAAGAAAATTTTTAGATTTCCTTGTTTATAAATAAATTTAACTTCGGGAGCTGGTTTAGCGTCGGGGTATTTAATTTGACCGAGGTTTTGTTCGAAGGCTGCACTAGAAGAAGCTAGAAAATTCTTGGAATGTGTAGAAGGTTCGCCTGCATAAAGGCAGATCCCTACCAAAGTACAGAAGCCGAAAAGCACCTTCATTTTCAACACGATATAATCGTTTTCTTTTCACAAATATATAATGAAATTGTTCATTTTCAAGATAAATTTAGGTATCGAGATACGTTCCTATCGCACTATCATCACTTCCCCACTTTTCGTAAAACTTCTGCCTAGATAAGAATAGCGAAGGGTATAGCTATAAACAAAACTTCCATGTTTCCAACTAATTTTACTTGACAATTCGGGTGATAAATACTATAAAGGTGTATAGAGCCATTCTAAGGCTAGACAATCACCTCCTCAGCCATTCATTCATCTTCATCGTAAAGCTAAAGGTATGATTGATACCTATAGGACCGAAGCGCGAAAAGGAATAACCTAGGTCGAATTTTCTGGTATAAATACCGAAGCCAAGACCCAGACCAGTAAGTCCTCGCATATTATCAAAAGAGTTCTCTAAGCCACGTTTGACATCATAATTGGCGCCTAGTTTAAATGCCTGACCAATATTGACTTCAAGTCCGAAAACAAAATGACTCATAATAGAAGACACTATGCTAGGCTCTCGCAAGCGGTATAAATTATTCTGCGGCCAAAGCCCATAACCTCTTCCCTCTTCGGCAGTGGTAGCTGCATTCCAGTGGTAGAGTTCTTGAGTCATGATAATGATACGTAATGGATTATTTTTAAACTTCTTGCTAATAGCAAACTGAATATCGAATGGCGTCATACTAGTTTGGGTTCTATCACCTACAAACTGATAACCAATATTCTTTAGTAAGAGGGTAGCGTATATCTGACGCTCATCATCGCGATACAGCATCGATAGATCCGCTGCAGCTCCAATCATGTTAGCCAAAATATAATTGGCATAAGCCAATTTGACGGTAGCACCAAACTTATAATGCTCATAAGTCTTGGAGGCTGCGATATAGGCTGAAAACTCATTAGGACTAATCGTACCAGATTCCACGCCATTGATGTCTATGCGGCGTTGTTTTCCATAATTGATAAAATTGACTCCCACGACAAAAGGAATATCAAACTTATAATTATTCATAGAATACGCCACATGACCATACAAAGATTGAAAATACAAACTACTGGTAGCCAACAATTTTCCCCTACTACTAAACTCTAATAGCGCAGGATTGGCGAGAACCAGATCGATATGTTCGTCAGGTACAGCTATAGCAGACTTTCCTAAATAGTTGTGCCTGGCAGAACCGGGTATGTTTAAAAATTTGAATGACGAAGACTCTAAAATATTCTGACCCAGCAAACGATAAAAACACCCAAGGATGAAAATACAATGGATAAGCGTCTTTATCATAGGTTTTGATATTCCAATCTGCTATTACTGATAACAAACTCCAAATCGGCTAAAATATTGTCTATTCGGCATTAGATTCTTCAGGAGAAACTCCCAGTTCGTTGTCCTTCACTTGAATTTCAGTTAGCTTAGGTAAATCCTCTATAGAATGAATCCCAAAATAATCCAAAAATTTTTCCGTCGTACGATAGGTCGCTGGGTGACCTGGACTATCTTTTCTACCCGAGATTTCTACCAGTTCTCTTTCCATGAGTCTATCTATAGCATAATCTGAAGATACTCCACGTATGGTTTCTATATCCAATTTGGTACAATCTGGCTGAAAGGCTATAATGGAAAGTGTCTCTAACGCAGACTTTGAAAGCCTCCGCTTTTGAATAGTTTCGATATAATTAACGATATATGGATAGAATGCAGATTTAGATACAAAGGAATAACCAGATCCTGAGTGCTGAATCTCTATTCCATATTTATCCATTTGATACTCGTACTGAAGCTCTTTGAGTGATTCTAAAATAGTGACATCTTCTATCTCTGGGTGTTCCTTCCTTATAATACTACATATCTCTTCCTCTTTGATAGGATTGGGAGAGGAAAATAAAATGGCTTGTATAATAGGTTTTAAGGCTATACTCATGATGATATTACTCTTTTTGCTCAAACTCTTTTACCCAACCATTACTGGTGGCTCTTAAAAGATTTTTTAAATCATTCTCGAAAAATAATAACCCATTACTTGCATCGTAAATTGGTCTCATTTTGATATTCATATAAACTCCTTTGTGTATGTAATCCTGAACAGAAAGAGGAAATTTCACTCCATAATTATTGAGCACTGTAGCTACATATAAACCCACGTCATAACCCAGAAAAACATCAGCCACCGGTCTATCTTTAGTCAATGCAGCATAATCTGATTTTACTTTGCTGAGTTGACCTGGATTATTCTCTAGATAGGCATCGGTATATACTCTGGCATCCAATGTATCTAATAATGTCTTACTAATCTTATGATTCAATACCCAGTAATTATGTCCAAACACACTTATATTGTGAGGTTTAAGCTTTACTAGCTTGCCTAAAATCTCATTGACCATGGTGGTCTCATAATACCCTATCATATAGACCGCATCACGCGTTGTATCAAGGTAATTTTTAAAATTCAAATCCGAATTATACTCTAGCAATTTTAAGCGCTTAGAGCCATCCTTCTCGGACATAAACTTAAGATAATTTGCTACCTTGCGTTCAGCCTTATTCATACCATCATATACATAGAAAACATCCGTATTCCTTTTGTATTTGTCCAGAATAATTTTTACATAATAATCATAGTAAACTCTATTCTTTGGAGCATGAAACTTAAACACATAAGGATTATCCTTAGCGACTATATCAGATGAATTTTGCGCTAAAAACATGGGGATCTTCTTTTCCTTGCAATACTTAGCTACAAGGACAGCCTGCGAAGAATGGAATGGAGCAACCACAACATCAAACTTTTTCTTAGACATTTCGTCTATAATCAAATGCGTAGATGAATCATTGCGTTCATTATCCCAGATATGAAAATTAAATTTGGCGTTCATTTTTGAAATCTGAGGAAAAGCCAGATTGACACCTTCCCAAAAACCCAAAGCCTCTCTGGATTCGGACGACATAGCAGCAGGTCTTTCTTTCCCATCACTTTTTACAATACTGCTTTTCTTAATAGGCAATATGAAAGCAACATTGTATATAGCCTTTCTGGAATAATTTAGAGAATCGAGATGTCTATATGGGTTTTCTCGTTGTATAGGGGTAACCGTATTTTCCACATTAGGACTATTCTCATCTTCTACAACCTGTGAAAAGCTGAAATAGCAACTAACCGTAAAGATAAAAACAATAAACTTTCTCATTTTATTCCCATTCTATGGTAGCTGGTGGTTTAGAACTGATATCATACACCACACGATTGATTCCTTTGACATGATTTATAATTTCATTGGAGATTTTAGCTAAAATTTCATAGGGCAAATGTACCCAATCTGCCGTCATACCATCGAGTGAATGCACACAGCGAATAGCGACCACTTGTTCATAGGTTCTCTCATCTCCCATTACGCCTACACTATGCACCGGTAGTAGGATAACTCCGCTCTGCCATATTTTTTCATACCAGCCACTTTCATGCAGATTTCTGGTGAGTATGGCATCAGCTTCCTGCAGTAATTTTACATTCTTAGCATTGACCTCACCTATGATTCTGATACCTAAACCTGGACCGGGGAATGGATGTCTATTCAAGATATGAGGCGGAACTCCCAAGTCCTTACCCACTCTGCGAACCTCATCTTTAAACAGTAATCTGAGTGGCTCTACAATTTTCAATCCTAATTTCTCTGGCAATCCGCCTACATTATGATGCGATTTAATAGTAGCACTAGGTCCATTGACGGATAATGACTCTATCACGTCTGGATAAATGGTTCCCTGAGCTAGGTATTGTGCATTGTCTATTTTCTTAGCCTCTTCTTCAAATACCTCTATAAATACACGTCCAATAGCCTTGCGCTTGGCCTCTGGTTCAGTGAGCCCTTTCATTGCAGTGTAAAACTTTTCGGAAGCATTGACGCCAATTATATTCAAACCACTTTCTTTATAAGAGTGCAATACATCCTCAAACTCATTCTTCCGCAGTAGTCCATTGTCTATGAAAATACAAATCAACTGTTTGCCTATAGCGCGATGAAGCAAATATGCAGCCACAGAAGAGTCTACTCCACCACTCAAGCCTAGTATAACATAATCCTTACCAATTTTTTCTCTAAGCTCTATTTCCTGAGTATGAATAAATGACTGTGTCGTCCATTCTGCATGACAATGACAGGCATCCTTCACAAAACGCTCGATAACTTCCTTTCCACACTGTGTATGTGTCACCTCTGGGTGAAATTGAACCCCAATTAACTCATTTATAAATAGACCCTTATTAGATGCAAAAGCAGCTACGATTCCGTTTTCTGTCTTGGTAATGGTATGGAAATTAGCACCAACATCTACAATACTATCACTATGACTCATCCAAACCTCAGTATGGTCTTCGACGTTTCTAAACATGGTGTGGCTGTGATCGAAAATGACTTTAGCTCGCCCGTATTCTCTAACCTTACTTTTAGAAACTGTTCCACCATGATTTTTGATAGTATACTGCGCTGAGTAGCAAACCGCTAAAACGGGAACATGATTCGTGATTCCTTCGATATCAATCTGTGGACAATTCTCATCTAATGATGAAAACGGGCTGCCAGAGAGAATAACACCTTTAATGGTTTGATCATTCCAATCAATCTCCTTGTGAAAAGGGATAATCTCACAATAGACATTTAGTTCTCGCACTCTTCTGGCTATCAATTGTGTATATTGCGAACCAAAATCTAAAATCAGTAATTTTTCTGTCATTCTTAATTCAATCCGCAAAGATAGTTGCTACAGCTTATTAACTTTGATTTTTGTTTTATTTTTGCGTTTTCGACAAGACCTGAACTTTAATTATCAACCATACCATCAACCTGAATGGATAAATAACAGTTAGATAGGCATATAGTTTTACCCTTGATTTCTTATCTTTGCCCTATGAGTTCACAGGTTAATAGTAGAAAAGAAATCTCCCTAGAGGAGTTTAAAAAAGAAATATTGGCTGACTACCAGCTAGGCTGGGAAAGTCGTCATTTCAGCACCATAGGTAGAAAAGAGGTGCTGACTGGTAAAGCCAAATTCGGTATATTCGGAGCTGGCAAGGAATTAGCCCAAATAGCATTATCCAAGTATTTTCAAAATGGCGACTATCGTACAGGTTATTATCGTGATCAAACCATAGCCTTAGCCTCTGGAAATGTGACCCTTAATCAACTTTTCGCTCAGCTCTATGCACATGCCGACGTAAATCAAGACCCAATGTCTGCTGGTAGAATGATGAATGCACACTATGCTACTCGAATGCTAGACGAAAACGGTGAGTGGAAAAATCTGATGGAAATGAAGAATATGCCTGCTGACCTCTCCCCTACAGCAGCACAATCATTAAAATCACTAGGGCTAGCCCTAGCATCTAAGTTGTATAGAAATAATAACGATATCCAACACCTCACTACATTTTCAAATAAAGGCAATGAGGTCACTTTTTGTACCATAGGCGATGCCTCTACGAGTGAAGGTATTTTTTGGGAATCGGTCAATGCCGCCTGTGTCATGCAGGTTCCATTGATATTTAATGTATGGGATGACGGCTATGGTATCTCCGTGCCTCAAAAATATCAAACCGCTAAACAGTCGATATCACAAGCTATGAGTGGTATGCAGTCCGATAGCCAATCCATAGGAATGAATATTTTCACCGTAAAAGGATGGGATTATGCCGCCTTGGTATCGACCTATAAAAAAGCGGTGGAGACCACACGTAAAACGCATTCACCAGCTTTGGTACATGTCACCGAGGTCACTCAACCTCAAGGTCACTCAACTTCGGGTTCTCATGAGCGCTACAAAAGTGCAGAACGTATGCAATGGGAGCAGGATTTTGATTGTTTGGTTCATTTTAAAAATTGGATTCTAACTAATAATATTTCGGATGAAGCTACTCTCAATGAGATAGAGAAATTAGCTCTAGAAAAAGTACAAAAAGCAAAAGTAGAAGCCTACGAGGCCTATATCGCAGATATACAAAGTTTAAAGGACGAGGTAAAACCTTTTATAGAATTATTGAAAGCTAGCTCTAGTCAAACTGCTGCTATTGAGGAGCAAATTAAAATTATCGAGTCCAAAACGACAATATATAAGCGTGAGATATTAAAGGCTGTGCACACTATTCTGACTTTGGCAGAAAAAGAATCGCTTTCTGCTTACGAAAATTTAAAGTCATGGTATTATGACGTCGTGCGCGCAGAGGAAAAAGTTTACGGCTCTCATCTTCATAGTCAGAGTAAATATAATGCTTTAAATATAAAAGAAGTTCGTGCAGATTATAATAATGCGATTGAAAAATCAGGACATGAAATTATCAATCATTATTTCGACCAACTCTTTGCTGCTCACCCTGAAATGGTAGCTTTTGGTGAGGATGTAGGGCAAATTGGTGACGTAAATCAAGGCTTCGCAGGATTACAAGAAAAATATGGCGAAATACGCATCTTCGACGCTGGTATTCGAGAGGCAACCATTATAGGACAAGGTCAAGGCTTGAGTATGCGAGGCTTGCGGCCTATAGCCGAAATACAATATTTAGATTATCTTCTCTATGGCTTAATGCCACTGAGCGACGATGTAGCTACGCTGCAATACCGAACCTGTGGCGGACAGAAGTCTCCACTTATTGTTCGCACTCGTGGACATCGATTAGAAGGAATATGGCATTCGGGAAGTCCTATGGGTATGATTCTTCATTCCCTTCGTGGTATGTATGTATGTGTACCTAGAAATCTTACCCAAGCGGCAGGTATGTATCAAACCCTGTTACAAAGTGATGAACCAGCCTTAGTCATAGAACCTCTCAATGGTTACCGATACAAAGAACTCATGCCTAATAATCTGGGAGAATTCTCCCTACCACTCGGAAAAGTTGAGGTCTTGAATGAAGGCACTGATATCACTATGGTAAGCTATGGGTCTACGATTCGCATCTGTCAGGATGCTATCGAAAAATTAAAAAATCGTGGCATTTCGGTTGAATTAATCGATGTCCAAACACTCTTACCATTTGATTTGACCCATGACATCGTAGCATCACTTAAAAATACGAATAGACTCGTAATTGTGGATGAAGATGTACCGGGAGGAGCTTCCGCATTTATGCTTCAGGAGATTTTAGAAAATCAAAAAGGCTATCAATATTTAGATTCTGCTCCTAAAACCATCACAGCCAAACCGAATAGACCAGCCTATGGCACGGATGGTGACTATTTTTCCAAACCTAATGCGGAGGAAATCTATGATGCCGTGCTAGCTATGATGAAAGAGGTAAAACCTAATCTGTAATGGCGCGCAGAAGAAATAAAAAAACGCATTGTCTCAACTGCAACTACAGTTTCAATCAGAGTGAGAATTACTGCCCAAACTGTGGTCAGGAAAATCACGATTTGAAAATTCCTTTTTCGCATTTTGTAGAAGAATTTTTAGAAGGCATACTCCATTTTGACAGCAAGGTATGGCATACATTGAAGACCTTATTCTTCTACCCAGGTAAAATAACCAATGATTTTCTAGACGGAAAACGGGTCAGTTTTGTGCCGCCTATTCGCTTGTACGTATTCTTTTCCTTTATCTTTTTTCTGACATTAAGCTTGGTTTTTAATCATAAAGATGAAGATAAAAAACTCACTCAGATCATAGCTGAAGAAGGAAAAGCAGACAAAGAAGAAATTAGCAAAGTTTTCGATTCACTAGAATTTAAAGTAAACATAGAAGATAGTATAGGAGCGAAAGAATCGCAAGAAATAGAAAGAAAATTGAGAAAAATTGGTTCTATGACAGGCGGGGATATCAATCAGCTCAATCAAAAAGTTTACAAAATCTTATCCTTTGCTTTGTTCTTCTTATTGCCTGTATTTGCGCTTATCATGAAATTGATGTATCGAAGTAGTCATAAATTTTACTACGAACATTTTATCGCCGCGATACATTATCATGTCATTATTTTCATTATACTGCTAATTGCTATTGGGTTCTATGCCATATCTCTCCCTAGCGCCTCCTACCTGATTCTATTCTTCGGAGCACTAGTCTATTTTATCAATAGTTTGAGAGCCGTCTATCACCAATCCTGGCTGAGAACTACGGTAAAAGCAGTATTAATATTCTGGGTATATGGAATTATACTCCTCGCAGTTATAGTCACTATAGCATTAGTAGTAGGAGCGAAGTATTTTGGGTTTTAATCCACTACACAGTTATCTTATACCAATAGCGGTTTTAAAATGGTCCAACCCAATTTAAAACCTTGCTATGGTAAATGCCGTAGCTGTATTTGTTTAGAGCCATGCGACATTAGACTATTACTAATACGCTTACGGTATTATTTTCTTCCCTCAGAGTCTTCTGAAAAGGGACAGTAGAATTGAAATTATTATTGTTTTCATCGTCTTTCTGTTGGTTTTCGCGCTTTACTGATTGTAGCGGAAGGCGGCTTGGCGTAGGGCGGGTTTTAAAAGGATACTTTTTCGCATAATGACAAAGATAATTTAAATTCCGAAACTTTCAACACCAAACTGCACCCTGCCTTATGCCAAACCGCCAGATAAGTGCTGTTTTTATTCTATTTGACTAATGTAGTAATTTTCGTGATTGATTTCCATTATGTCATTCACCTTTCTTACTTTTGACTCAATGCATTCTTTTTCTATAGTTTCAAAACTCACTTCTCTTTCTTCTATGTTAACTATTTGTTCACTACATAGTAGTACTTTTGTTCCATAAAAGATTTTAGTTAGCTGTTCTGCGAAGGTTAGGTAGCCGTTAGCAATCTCTTCTTTCTTTGTTAAGCCAAAATTTCCACAATGTTCCATATCTCCCAAAACTGTAATTAAATCTTTTTGAATTATTACGATTATTCCGCCATGGATTTTTTCTTTGAAAAGGGGGTAAAAAAGTTTAATGTATTCGCCGCTAATTGTATCTTTTAATTTGTTCAGAATCCAGTTCGTGTGGTTATAAATAAAATAGTCTTTATTAGGTTCTTTACCCTTAATAAATAGTGAAGGTGGCTTCACTTCTTTTAGGTTGTTTTTTAGGAAGGAAAAATCAAGCTTTACTTTTTCTAGCTCTTGTTTTATATGTGTTTCTAGAGTATCAATGTCTTTTGAAATCCTTTGTTCCCCAAAAAATTGAAGCCAAATTGCCATTATGATTGTAAGTTTCATGTTCGTTCGCTAAAATAGCACCTATCTAAATAACACCCGCAACTTTCTTCGAATTTCCACCCTATTTTGAGAGATAACACGCAGTAAATTAGTATAGTTGAGACCCACTTTTCTTAATTTTGTTTCAAGCAAAGATAAAAGATGTTATCATAAATATGTTAATTATTCATGAAAGACTAAGAACCTTAAGTTTTACCCTGCGAGGTGGGAGTTATTAGAAAAAGTACGGATACCGCTTGCGCTAATATCCAGCTAGGTAGGAGGATAAGAGTTTCACAGAGGTTATTCTCACGGAAAACACAGATTACTCAGAAATTTTCTCTGCGCTCTCAGCGCCTCTGCGGTGCAAAAAATATACTAATACCGTTCTTACTCCCTCGTCAGTTTCAGCAAATCCTTTACTCCTGATTTATCTGTAAATTCTAATAGATAATTTCCCGGTGCAAGTTCAGCTAGATTCACAATTTCTCTTGATGATTTGACATCTAAGTCCATTTGTAGTTTTCCATCGATACTATACAGTTTCAATTTGCCGCCATAAGGAGAAACTATAGTGATATTATCTTTGAATGGATTTGGATAAATATGAATCAAACTAGAATTTATATTCGAAATCTCAGCAGTAACTGCCTTCGTCACCTTGATATTCACCTTTTGAGTATCAGAACTACATTGATTCGAGCTAGTGAGTAAGACCCATACATCACCGTTTTTCTTATAGCTTCTAGAACTATTAGTTGTAGTAAATTTTAAACTGGTATCGCTGAAAGTCCATTGATAACTTTTACTTCGCAGACTAGAGTTGGTGAATGTAAAATTAGGATCAGCGTTGGCCACACTGAAATTAGCTACAGGCTTTAAATCAGCAGCATTGAAAAACGTATCTGTAGCACCTATACTTTCATTATAATAGCTTCCACTAGGTGTAGTTTCTAGAAGCACTGCTCGCACTTGATATACAAAAGTATCCGGTGAACTCACACAAGAATCATCATAATTAGCCGAAGAAACGATAGCGGTATTTAGTTTTATAAAATTGGCATCCTTTAATTTTCGCTTGTAAATATTATATCCCAATACCGTTTCCCCACTTACTGACCACGTAAGATTGACATGAGCACTATCTTTCAAGATGGTAAATAAGTTTTTAGGTGGTTTGACATAATGCAGCTTGAGTGTAGGGTCACCTAAAAGGGCGATATGAATGCCATTCATGAAATTCATACCATTGTACAAAGCACCAGGATTTCGATTATTTTGTGTCAGGATAGTTGATTCTCCTATAGTGCCTCCCAGCGCCATGTGGTGGAAAAACCAACGCGGTCTTCCGCTCCAAACATTGGTCAGAATTTTGCCATGTGCTAAGGCTGCACGAAGTACATTATTTCTATTGTCCCAGTCGCCAAAATAAGAACCAAATAGCATAGTGAATACCGATAGGGGTTGACGTGCTGCGAAATTCACTGTAGTACCCACCCCAGAGCAACTCGTGTAGCTACCTGCGCCACAGCCATAGCTCCATAGATACGATGCTGTGTCCATTGTACCTAGATAATCCATACCATTTCCAGCAGTACATTCGAGAATATTCTCTCGGCCTATGAGGGTAGAGAAATTTCCCCAACCGCTTGCTGAAAAGGCTTCACCACTAAAGGCACCAAAATTATCATCAATCAAAGCTCTTCGCTGAGCTCTATAATCTGCGACTTTATATTCATTTAGTTTTTTCAAATAATCCTTAAGTAATGTCGCTTCCGACTTTGTAAAGGCTGGCATATCGAAAAAATCAACTCGACCTACAGCGATATCGGCGGTGTTATTATTTCCCAGTATGGTCTGATCCCATACACCATCATTGGGTCTATTCCAGTTTCGCTTCTGTGCTCCCGTGGTATCATCTACCTGATCATCCGACCACATGCCATCAATATCTGCATAATAAGCATCTGCTGGCCATGCTACGATATGTTCAGTATGCGCGTCTGGAGGGGTAGGTTTGAAAAAACCTGAGTAAGGAACAGCCACATGACCTACTATAAAAAGTGATTTAGTATTTTCAGGGTCTTTCTGATATTCAAGAACCACCTTATCCTTCACGGCATCTGACTTCAGACCTCGAGACACATCAATTCTTACGACTTTCCAGCCTTCATTTTCTGCATTCAAGGTCCATTGTGTCAGCTCTGAATTTATGCTATCACGCATCACACTATCAACCAATAGAATCACTATCTTGGGTGTATTTGTCACGGGTATTTCTATACCTGAGTTAATAAAACCATAGGCATTATAAGACCCTGCATTCTTTTCTATGAGGTATTCGTATGAGGTAGCCAGTTGCACACTATTATCTGTATAGACAGTATCATTCCCTGTCAGGGTAGTGACAGCGGTTCCCCAGCTAGCATCCAATTTAAGTTTTCTAAAAATACGATACGAAGTCACTCCTGATTGAAAACCCCAGCTGAGTCTAATCTGAGGAGGAGATTTTTGAACATTGGCAGATACCATCACGGTATAGTTTCTAGCGCCTTGTGAAAATAAATCTGTAACCAATAACAGAAATAAAAAAATGATAAAACCTTTCATTTTTAATACTTTAGAAAGAGCTAAGATAATTAAAATTACTAGAATTATTGTAACTAAAAAAAGATATTTCTTATCAATCTGACTAAAACCCATGAATGCATGATACTTAGCATTCTCTTTTCACTAAAAATAAACATACGTCACCCCCTCACCTCCATGCTCGGGCAGCGCAGATTGGCATTTAGTAATACTTTTATATTGGCGGAGTTGTTTGAGGATATCGGTACGCAGTTTCCCTTTGCCATGAATGATTTTGATTTCATGAAAATTATTGAGTAAGGCTCTATTAATAAAATCATCCAACTCGGCTATAGCCTCATAGGCAAACTTTCCACGCACATCGAGTTCTCGAGAACTGGAGCGGTCGAGAGCAATTATTTTTTTAGTACTCGATTTTTTGCTGGTTTCTTCGGGAGGTAGTAAAATCAATTCTGTAGCAGAAATCGTGGACTTCATATTATCGAAAATGACGGTCACTTTATTTTTATTCATCTTCTCGATAATTCCTATGGCATTGGTTTGTATAAACTGAACCCTATCGCCAATAGCCAATTTTTGGTTCGGATCTACTTTGTGTATTTGTTTGTAAAGGTCTTTAGAGGTCTGCTCAGCCTCCTTTTTTTCAGCTTCGATACGCTGCTGCTCTGCTGCAATTTCTTCTAGTTTATTCTTGGCTTTGAGTTCATCTTTAAATTGTTTCAACTCACGCTCCTTCTCCGCTATTTGTTCTTGCAGCAGCATCGTTTTTTCATAGCGCATTTTCTTTCGCATCAAATCCATATCTAGGTGAAGCCGATTCCAGTCTTTCATCTGTTTTTTGAGCTCGTTCTCGGATTGTTCGAGTTCCTTTTTCTTATGATGAAGATCCTTTTCTTTCTTCTCCAATCGGAATAACTGTCTATCGTACTTCACTTTCTCCGTTTCGCTCAGTTCTTCTGCTCGTTGGATGATTTCGGTTTTCAAGCCCATTTTACGTGCGATATGAAAGGTATAAGAGCTGCCAGGAAAGCCTACAGAGAGTTTAAACAAAGGTTCTAATTTGGCTTCATCAAAAAGCATATTAGCACTGAGGCTATCTTTGCGTGACTCTGAAAATTTCTTTAAATCGCTATAATGCGTAGTAGCTATTATCGTTGACTTTTTCACTAGGATATGCTCTAAAACAGACTGTGCCATAGCTGCGCCAAAACTAGGGTCGGTGCCATCGCCCAATTCATCGAAGAGTAGAAGGCTATTCTGATTAGCTTGCTTCATCATTTCATTCCAGAGTTTAAGCTTGGAAGAATAAGTACTCAATTCATCCTCGATTGATTGTAAATCACCGAGATCACCGACAATCGTATCATAAAGCGGTATAATAGCATCGCCATCAGCAGGTATAGGTATGGCTTTCTGAGCCATAAGCGCCAGCAATCCGAGTGTTTTGAGTGTGACCGTCTTGCCTCCTGCATTAGGTCCACTAATGACAAGCATATAATGGTGCGATTCAAAGGTAATATTAAATGGAACTACTAGCTTGTTACCTTTCTTTGCTTTGAGTTTGAGTAAGGGATGACAGGCATTCTTGAGATTAAATTTTTGTCCTAACTTTGGAAGACTGCCATCAATTCGATTCATAAAACGCTGCATAGCTTGAATGGAGTCCATCTTCGCCAAATACTCCTGATATTGATATAGTAAGTTTTTATACTTAGCCAAGAAAGCAGTCAACTGAATTAGGATTTTGCGTACTTCTCTATCTTCTTCCCTATCCAATTCCGACGCTTCATTATTGAGAAATATAGTTTCTGCCGGTTCGATATAGACGACATTTCCTGTTTCAGATTCATCGACGACCATACCCTGCAACGATCGCTTGTAAGAAGAGACCACAGCTAATACACGTCTTCCTTGTCTAAGTGATTCTTCTACTTCATGCAATATTCCATTTTGTCGATAATGGACGAGAGCACGCGAAAAGGCTTTGTCGATTTCGGAGAAAATAGATTTTTTGCGTTCTCGAATTACAGCTAATTCTTTGCTTGCTGAAGATTTGACTTCGCCATCCTCATCCAGTATGCGATCTATCTCACGAAGCAATGCCGTATCATAAAATAATACATCATTCATGCGACTGAGATTTTCTAATTCTGATTTATGCTGTTGTTCTTTAAAGAAAACCTTAGTGGTATGGAAATTAGATATCATTAATCGCAGCCTATGGACGTCTTCACGAGGTATAAAATAGTTCTCGATATGAAATTTTTCAAAATGATTCGAGAAATTATATATATGCTGAATAATGAAATCCGGGTAATGATTCCTTACAAATTGAAATTCTGCTGTGAATTGATAACTAGACTCAATGTCATTTCTTGATAACTGCTTATTTAAAATATTGGTTTGATAATAATCTCTACCATAATCAGACTGAAAGCAAGAAACTACCTCGTTGACTACTAAGTCAAATTCTAAGAGCTTTTCAGTTTGCTTGAGATAATTGATATTAGACATTGCTGTTCTTATATAAAGGATGAAATTGTTCGATAGTTTTTCGTAGAAATTGATTGTCTAGATGAGTATAAATCTCGGTAGTCGTGATAGAAACATGTCCTAACATCTCCTGTACCGCTCGCAAATCCGCACCGCCTTCTACCAAATGTGTAGCGAATGAATGTCGAAAGGTATGCGGAGAAATAGATTTGCGCAAGCCAATCAAACTCACCTGCTTCTTAATCATATTAAATACCGATATTCTGGATAAAGGCGTACCTTTTAAATTTAGAAATACAAAATCTTGAAATTTCTCATCTACTTTCTTCTTACTACGATAATGATTTAAATATAAACGAAGATACTTAATAGCGTCTGAACCTATTGGCACGATGCGTTCTTTATTTCCCTTGCCAATGACTTTAATGATTTCTATCTCCAGCTGTATCTCAGATAACTTTAAATTCAACAGTTCCGTAATTCGCAATCCGCAGCTATATAAAACCTCTAGTATAGCTCTATCTCTCGTGCCTTGTTCTGTGCTGACATCGATAGAATTTATCATAGCTTCTATCTCTTGAAAGCTTAATGTATCGGGTAATTTGCGAATCAGTTTTGGTGCATCTATCAGTTCGGCTGGATTTTGCTGAATATAATTCTGGTAAATTAAAAAATTAAAGAAGGATTTAATACCTGAAAGTATGCGTGCCTGTGATGACTCTTGGATTGAAAAGTTTTCGTATAGATAAGCCAAAAAATTCTCAATATGTCTTCGTTCGATAGTCAAGGGAGCTATAGCCGGATTTTGTAATTCAGAGTAAGACTGAAGTTTACCAATATCATTGAGGTAGGCGTCTAAGGTATGCGCAGAAGCATTCTTCTCTAATTTTAAAAAATTTCTATACTCCTTGAGTAAATAATTCCAATTCATATACTTATACTCTCACGCAGTTTTCTCTTACCCAATCTTTGTGCATAGCCTCAAAATGCCAAAATTCATGATCATAAGCAATAAAGCCTGCTAGCCTCATCACTTCGCGAAGCAAATTTCTATTTGACCTTTGTGCTTCGGTTAAATTTTCATAATCAAAATGAGCACGCTCCGAAAATTCATCAAATTCACAACCCATATCTAGCTCTTGATTAGGTGTATAAGCGTCCGTGAAAACTTCCACTAGCCATATATCCACAGCCATACCATAATTATGCATAGAATCTTTGTCAGGTGGTGCTATGAAATTTAACTTATTGTCCCCTTGATACAAATCCCACATCATTTTTTGCACCTCAAATGGTCGTAGTGCATCTTTAATGACTAGTCTATAATTTGTATTTTTTGAATATAAAAATTCGCTCGCCTTTATCAATTTATGATAAGTTATTTCATGTAAAAATGATTTATCAAAATCAGTATATAGCACCTTTGTAAATACATTGTCGCTGAATCGATATCTCAAATCTTCGAGAATAGTTGCAGTTTCGTTTTTCACAAATCCCGTGGATAACCATGCTTCTTCTCTAGTTGTAAATTGGGAATCATTATTCACAATTTGTTTTGGTAGAGACACATAAAATTTTGTTCCCTTTCCTAGTTCTGATGAAAACCAAATATTTCCATTCATGGTGGTAACAATCTTTTTGACTATAGCTAAACCTAATCCACTACCCGAAGACTTAGTAGTAAAGTTAGGCACGAAAATTCTATCTTTTTCCTCCTCACTTATACCTTTTCCAAAATCTTCAATTTCTAAGAAATAAAAACTTTGGTTCTCTCGAAGTTTAAGGTTTACTAGGGCATCATCTTCATCGTAGGCCTGAATGGCATTCTTGATTAAATTATTGAGTACACTCGTCATTTGATTTCTATCACAATTGACTATAGTTTTATCGATATGAGAATAAAAATTTACTTCTACGTTTCTAGACTGAAACAATTCAACACTACTCTGAATCATAGACTTCCAGTCCATGATCTCTAGTTGAGGCGTGTGCAGTCGAGCGTAGCTAGAAAATGCTGTGGCTATGCTATCTAAATTATCTATTTGTTCTATTAAGGCAACAGCTGTGCTCGACACTAATGATTCTATATTTGAATGTCCTTCTTTTAATTTTTTTTGAAGAAACTGAATCTTCAATTTCATAGGAGTCAATGGATTTTTGATTTCATGTGCTATTTGTTTGGCCATTTCACTCCACGCTTCTTCCCGCTGCTGCTCTGCTAGTATCCTAGCACTCTCCTGAATTTCATCGACCATAATATTATATCGCTTGACTAACTCCCCTATTTCATCCTGATAACTATATTCTAAATACTCATTCTTCCTAGCTAAACCTAGATTCGAAATTTTTTCAGTTAGTGTTTGTAGAGGCTTGGTGATTCTATTAGCTAACCAAATAGCAAAAACCAAAGAAATCAGGAATACTAAAACATATAAATTAATCAAAACAACTATTAAACGCATCTCTTCATTTTGAGAGCCTTTACCATTTTGACTTGTTAAGGCTATATAGTATTTGACACCACTTATTTTACTCCCTAAAATAGCGAAAGATTCAAGATAAGCATCTTCTAATCCCTTTCTCGTATTGAATTGTATATCGTCATTACTCCTTAAATGAAAAAAAATCCGTGGATCCAAAAGTTTAGGATAGTCCATATTTTTTATATCCGTCTCACTGGACTGAATCAATTTACCACCTTGATCATATAAATCGTAATCCAATAATGAAATTCCTTTTAACTTTTTAAACAGAGGATTTAAATCAGTAAGTGGATCATAGAGATTAGTACTATAGATTTGCTCAATCGCTTGTTTAGTTACTTTTAAGTTATTGTAGGATGTTTCCTTGTTATAGATAGTAAATCGACTCTTAAGACTATTGAAGCTTAAAATAGTAATGCCAATAAAAATGCTAATAACCAATAAAAATATAGCTAATACAATCTTCGTTCTCAATTCATTAAAATGAAAAAAAGGCTCAGATATATAAGTAATGCGAAGAGACCACACTATGAGGAAAAGGAAAATAGCAAGAATAAAATTAATGCAAAAAATATACGAAAACTGGCTCAATATAGAGACAGGATTTGCTTTTTGTATAGTGACCAATACTTTTATAACATCTGAAAGGGTAAAAGCAAAATGATCAAAATCTAATCCGAACTGCTCATCTGTAAATTTAATGTTAGCCTTAGAATAAGGATATCTTTTCTTATATCGATAAGGTCCTGATTGTTCCAGAAGGGTATCTGATAAATATAAGCCATAGCTTATTTTATTTTCTCTAATTATAACTTCATTTATCGCCTCTTTGGTACTGTTTGCAATATTTGAAAGATGGGTCTTGGGATTTACTATCATATAATGATAGACATTCCCTAATTTTTGCTGAATTAAATACTGGCGTATAGAATTAGAGTGAACTAAAAAAAGCTTTGCAGACTCATTACTCAATAAGAGTTCTTTTGATTGATACTGCCTTGAATCTATCCATTTTTGATATTCCAGTTCATCTATTTTATGAAATTCAATACCTCTAAATGAAGATAAATAAGAATTTAAACTATCACTATTGTTACTCTCTAGTAAGTATAGCATCTTCTCCTCCAAAACCTTATCTAAACCAAAGGTTACATTAGTGGCAATAGAAGACAATATGACTTCTTCCTTCTTGAGATTATATCGAGATAATAAAAACGTGGTGGTAAAGGATGCGAAAAAAAGAAAAACCCCAAAACTGAAAATCCTATTTTTAATATTAAAATAGTATCGAGAATAGAATATAGTAATAAAAAAGAGAAGTAAAACAAAGGTGAGTTTGATTTCAAATCGAAAATCTCCAACAAATCCTAATAGAATGACAGTAGTAATAAAAATGAGGAAAGAAACTATGGTTCTTTTTTTGCTCAATTTAAAATTATAGATTGTCTTTAAAATAAGATTGGACAATAAATAATAATTTGAAAAGGTCATTAACATGATACCTAGTCCTATAAAACTATAGATAGTTAAGCGTGGGAAATAATCGAAATTAAACCAGATAGAACTTTCAACAACCATTCTTTCGAATATCTTATTGATAGAAAAAGATTCACCTAAAAGAAAAATTAATGCCGCTGTATGTATAATAAAAGCTATCCATGTATTCTCCCAACGTTTCAGATTTAATATCAAATTCTCCTGGAGATAGTATAAAATAATCTGAGTGGAAAATACAAACAAAAACAAATCACCTAATGATGGCGTGACATCGGAAGAATAGAGTGAAGGATTAAATAATTTGAGTGAATAAAAAATAGAAGGTAGTTTATAAAATAACAATAGTTTTCGTGTGGTATATACTAGACCAACAAATACCAGACAACCTATAATAGGATAAACTCTTGTCAGAGGTTTAGTGAGAAAGTATAGTATTCTCAGATAAAAAAATGTAGCAATAATAATAACCAGTAATCCAATGATAATCCATAAATCATTCGCATGTATAGCGCGCTTTATGCTAAATAGGAAATTGTCCTGACTATCAACAAAATCAAGTGAATTAGCTTCTTTATAGCCAAGAACCATATACTCCTTTCTTTCATCATCTCTATGAAAAAAGCGAATTGAATTATCCAATTCCGATGTTATAAAACTCGATAAATTAAACCAAAATATGATGTTCTTATTATTGTATTTTACTTTAGATAGTAAAAAATTATCTTGACCAATCTCCCTGTAAGAAATAGTATTAATATTATTGATAGCTTCAGGGTGGAGATAATTGGTATTCTTGTCCCAAAACTCAAGTTCAAAATTAGCAGAATTATATACTTGACAAGCTATGAAAGGATTAAAAAAATCCGAATTATCGATTTCTTTTGAAGCATTAGCGTTGTTTAAAATTTTAAGGAGCAGGGCTGAATCTTTAGACAATTTCTCCATAGAGTGTATCTCTTTTTGAAGAAGATTGAATCTAGAGGATTGAAACCATGCATCGAATGGATTAAAAGAAATCAACCAATATAAACTTGTAAAAACCAAAAAGTATAGAGATGACAGCCGAATGCTCTTCTGTCGAAAAGCAAATAGTATCAAACTTTTTACTCTATGAAAACTATAGTTCAAGTCCTTTTTTAGGCAAAGGTAAAACGAAATGGCTTATTATACCAATGTTACATCTAAAATATTCCAAACTATTTTGGATGGTTACAGTAGTATACACCGTTGCTATTGATGTCCAGGGAAATGAGCGACAGCGATATTGGACTGTTACATAAATACAAGGTATTATACCATTTGTAAATTCAACTGTAGCTATTATGCTAGGCTCAATCGTTTATCTCATGAGAGTAAATGTCCCTTTGTGTTTACGAATACCCCAAGGTGTGTTAAACTCTGCATAATATAAATAAACTCCCATTGGTGCTGGTCTACCTTTAAAGTAGCCATTCCAACCTTTTAATTGATTGGTTTCAAATACTTTTTCGCCCCAGCGATCATAGATGGCAAAGACAATCACATCGGTACATTCGTCCATATTCGGAATATACTCGTCATTTAAGTTGTCTTGATTCGGTGAGAATACATTAGGGAATCCATAATAACAGGTATCTGGTAGAATACCCTTGACCAAATATGAAACGGTATCCCAGCATTCGTTCTCATCCGTTACCCTTACTGTAAATAGTTTAGGTTGAGTGTTGTTGATCTTATAATCAATATCCTGATTCGTACTTCCTGTTTGCAACCAAAAATAACGTTGACCACCAGAGGCAGACAAGGTCACTGTCTGCTTATACAATACTGGATTCGGAATGGAAGGCGTAATCACCGCCTTTGGTTTAGGGAAAACTATCACATTGATATACTCAATAGTGTCACAACCTGGTAAATAAATATTTCTTATGACTAGAGAATCGATCCTCATCTTAGAGTCATTATAAGTCTTTCCGTTATAGCGGAAAGGCGCACAGCCACTCACCGGCGGTCTATCACGATATGCTTTTTTGTAGATATAAATATGTCTTATATATACCATAGAATCACAGTTTAAAATAGATTTCGACCTTATGGTATCATATTCTATAAAGGACTGCGTATGCTTTTTACCTTTAGCATCAATGTACTGTTCACATTTACGTAAAGTATCCAAAGGAATAACCTGTTTTTGAAGCACATTTAACCGAAGTATATTTATAAAGCTATCGCAAAAACCATCTGCTTTTTTAATGGTGAAATAGTAATTGCCTGTGGTCTTTCGCTGAATACCATTAAATAATACACTATCACCATTACAAATTCTTAAATTTTGAGCGGTAGAGTCAATACTCCGATTGGTATAAACCACGGCGGTGTCATAAGCTTTACAGCCACTATTGCGGTCTGTCACCTCTACTACATAGTTTACACTATCATTGACTATACTGCATTTCGGATTCGCGATATTTGGATCATCGAGGTATATCGTAGGTGTCCATTTATAGGTCCAGTCTGAGATAGGTGATTCTCCCAAATCCGTAACAAAAGCACCTAGACAGTTCGTCGTATCCTTGCCTGCATTAGGAAATACCTGCACTACAGTTACGATTTTGGTCATGGTGTCAAAGCATATACCATTGGTTACAATCAAGCGCAGCGGATAAGTACCACCTGCCGGAAATTTGAGAACTGGTGGGTTAGCACCTGCGAAGCTACTCGGAATCGCATTGCCAAAATTCCAATTATAACCTGTAATAGGTCCTTTGCTGCGATTCGTAATTGTCAAATCCTCTCCAAAGCATAATATCTCTTTCGGAATAGAGAAGCGAGCTCTTGCTGGGCAGCACACCTTGGTATTAACTACAAATGTATCCTTGTGCAGACAGCCAAAAGTATCTCTAAACTGCAAATAGTAGGTAGTATTGACTGTAGGATAGAAAAATGGATTATTGGCTGTTATAGACGAAATATTCGTATTCGGTGACCATTGGACATTCGTGGCATAGATAGGTATGGTCATCTGCACTGAGTCGCCTATGCATATGAGCTGATCCTCCATTTTAGGATAAATAGCAGAAGGTCTTACCGAAATATCAATCGTATCGATGACTTGACATCCTTTGGCACCAATATAAGATACGAGATAACGTTGATTAGCAGTCACATATATTTTTGGATTGCGCACCGTATCACTCGATAAGCCCATCTTAGGACTCCACTGATACTGACTTCCAGCTCTTAGGGTTACTTGAAGGGAATCGTTGAGGCATTGGGTGTAGGTCAATTTTTGAGCGGTGTCGCATGGAGGAGGTGGAGTTGTAGTTGAACAACAATCGCCTAATGCTTTAATTTCTTGATCATTCAAAACTCGATGATAAATTCTAATATCATCAATATCTCCATTGAAATATCGATTCCAACTCGCTACAAATCCAATATTCAAATCCGCAAACTGTTTTAATATGTTTTGAGTTCCATTGAATTTATTGCTATAGATTTTGATACAATTCAAATAATAAGTTAGTGTATCACTATTCTTAATGGCTACCAGATGATTCCATTTAGTATTGTCATATGTTGGCCCCGTATTGTCTGTATTCGACCATGCGCTTGCTGAAATTCTCCAACCCAAATCTGCCTTTTTATTTGTTTGATAATGCTGTAAAACCCAATTCTGATAGATACCACCATTCGAATGAGAATGATCTAAAAGCCCAGCATAAGAAGATTGACTTGTTGAATTTGATTTGAACCAAATAGAAAGGGATAAATTATTGGAAGAGGATGTTGGAAAATTTGATATTATCATCTTAGAAGTAGATCCATTGAATCTATAGGCGCTATTTGGATTGCCAAATCGATCAGCCACAGCCGTCGCTCCATAGTTGGTCGCATGGTTATTATTTCCCGATTTATCTTGGGTATTTCCATTAAAGTCAAGGTGGAGGACTTTGCCTGTATTGAGTTGGGACGTGTCGCAGTCGGAAGGAGAGGGTGGTGCGGCGTTACATGTACCACAATAGCCTTTGACTTCGGCAGGGGCTAAGGATCGGTTGTACACTCTGATATCATCAATAGTTGCATTGAGCCAATATGGATAAGTAGCATAATCTGATTTTCCTATTAAAATATCATACATATTTGCTCCAGTGCCAGTATTTGAAGTCTTAGATACAATAAATCCATCTATATAATTAAACAATGTATCATTTTTCTGAACCACAGCAAAACAATACCATTTCCCACTATTTAGATAAGGAATATATGGTTTGGGTGAAGGAGCAGTAACTGATGCCGGATGTAGATTTTGATGTAGAGTGTCTAAGGTAGGTATACAGCCTCCATTAAAAGCATTAGGAGCATAAACCCAATCAATGTGCTGATTACCAGCAGACGGAGTTGTATGCCCCTTAAAAAATATCATATTTCCATGACACGGAGCAGTATTCCACCCATCAATTTTCATTTTGCACGTAACCGTAAAGGCACTATTCAAATGTAGGGTGCTAGAATTAAGAACTTTCATATAATCATTGACACCGTCAAACTTATACGCCGTATTCGCCACACCATCTTTCCCAGCAACAGGTGTAGCTCCATAGTTGGTCGCATGGTTATTATTTCCCGATTTATCTTGCGTATTTCCATTAAAGTCGAGGTGAAGGACTTTGCCTGTATTGAGTTGGGACGTGTCGCAGTCGGTCTGAGGAGGTATTATAATTCCACAACTATCTATAACTAAATTACAATTTGGATTGATTTGATTGATTTGAGCATTCCCTCCCAGTGTGCCATTGTATGCAGTATTACCTTGCTTATTTAATAGATTGTCAAATCGATAATACCCCAACAATCCAGTTTGTGAAGTTGGATTTGGTAATGTATCAGACATATACATTCGAAGCTGAGTTTGCGTACGAGCTATATTCCAAATGCGGACTTCATTGATATAACCATTCATATTCTCTGGCTGCCCTGTTGTAACACCTGCATAATCTGCAATTGTCGTATTTAGATTATTGGTTATCAAATTACCACTAGCAGCCACAGAAGTCATTAAATAACCATTTCTATAGAATTTGAGATTGGCACCATCATATACCATAGCCACATGATAAGTTTTATTTGTATCATAAGAGCAAAAACTTGGGGTTACTACATATCCATTATTTGAAGTTGTTATTTCTGCTTGTTGAATTCTAAGATTATAATTACTATTTGTCGGACCAGTGTGTTTAGAAACTATATCTCCAGAGAAATTATCGACCCCTGTATGTCTATTTTCTCTATTTACCCATGCCTCTACAGTTAATTTATCACCAGAAACATCTAAATCTCCTACTGTTACTTTATCTCCTATATTTACAGTCTTCAGCCAGCTATTACAATTGATTTGAGGTGGCTGAACATTACACGTCCCACAATAACCTTTGACCTCAGCAGGGGCTAAGACGCGGTTGTAGATACGGATGTCGTCCACATCTGCATTGAGCCAGTAAGGGTAGGTTGCGTTATCTAGTTTTCCGATAAAAACATCTAAATTGTGACTACCTAAACCACCTGAATAGTGACATGAATATCTTCTCGCACCATTAATGTAAGTTATTATACTATCACCTGTATATACACTGACTAGACAATACCATGTATCTCGTTTCACATACGGTGGATTATGAATCGATGACAAAGAACAGCCACCAGCTGAAGAAAAAGCCCCATAAAAATTATTCTCATTCGTATCAGCAGAGGCATTACAACCGTTATTTGGAGAATATCTTAAAAGATAATTACCGTTTACATAGTCTGAATTTCCTTTCATAATTATTGAATTTCCCTTACATGTTCCATTGTAAAATCCTCTAGGTTTTAAGATAGCTGTAAGCGTAATTTTATTTCCTGAGAAATTATTAAGACTGCTTGAATTCGCTATTTGCATATAATTACTCGTACCATTGAATCGATACGCCGTATTCGCCACACCATCTTTACCCGCCACAGGTGTAGCTCCATAGTTGGTCGCATGATTTCCATTTCCTGATTTATCTTGCGTATTTCCATTAAAGTCGAGGTGAAGGACTTTGCCGGTGTTGAGCTGAGAGGTGTCGCAGTCAGTCAAACCCCCTCCCCCACTACTCCCAGCGGGTATGGTATAACATAAAACGAGTTTAGGGTGTTTGGAGGTATCTGTTTCTTCGGCTGAGTAAAATATTAAGCTGTTGTAAAAAGGTGTATTTACATGTCTAAGGAAAATACCATTATCGCCGTTATTTATTAAATCTTGAATAAGATTTTTTACATTTACATTAGTATAACTATGATTAGTTGTAGGACTTTGAGCAAGTGTTACTTGATTTTGTACAGTAGTAGATGGCCAAGCATTTGTGGCAATAGATGTAGTAGTCCATGAGTTTGTGATTCTACTGATAGAGGTTGAATTATCAGTTCCGGCAGTAGGTTGTCCACTCCAACCATGTGAAGCATTGGGCTTTGAATATAGGCTAAGACTGGCAGAATTGATAACTGCATTAGCAGGAATGTTTGACAAATTAAATTTTAATATACAGCGCCAAAAATGTGGACTGCCTCCTGCTGTCCAATTGGCTACTACATTTTCATTATTTGCGAAAGTCCATGTAATATTTGTAGACGAAGTAGGCGAAAGGCCGAAACCATCTAAAGCGCCACTTTGACTTGTTTTTAAGGTCACACAAATAGTAGTATCCTTTGTCAAAAGTTTTCTATAAATTGTGTCTTGTCCATATTTATTTCCTGCACACGAGCTATCGCTAAAACTTGAAATGGATAGAATACTTGTATCTTTTTTAGGCTGTATAGAAAACAAATAAGGATTGGATTGAATATTAGTTTGTGTCCAGGTATTGCTACCGTCTGTAAGGGTTACTGAGAATGGTGACCTACCTTTAAAATGCACGGCAATTACTACATTCATAGCATTGATGGTGGTATATACCCGATTGTTGAGCCAAGCCTTAGGTGTATCTATATTGACATAGTTTGTCTTGGTCATAGTATCGCAGCCTAGGCTATTGCAGGTAATGAGCGTGGCGGATTTGTATCCTGCAGTTGCATATGTCACAATTGGATTGGCTGAGGTAGAAGTGGCTGGGCTTCCACCCGGAAATGACCAGCTATATGTCAGAGTAGGTATGCCAAAACTTTTTGCTTGGTATCGAACTGCTTTGGTAGGACACTGAAAAGTATCTAAGGCTATAAAATCAGATTTTGGTTTTTTGGTCAAACACTGAAGTGCTTGAAATGCGTTGACTCTACCTGCACCTAACTGACCTATGAAAGTGGGGTTTTGTGCATTGATATTGTCGCAGGTTCTTTTGAGGCAGGCTTCGATGCTATCGGCTGGCATGGGGTTATAGCATTTCATCAAGCCACACAAACCCGCCACCAATGGCGATGCCATACTCGTACCACTAAGATTGCCATATGAAGTTATAGAACCTGCCAAACAGCTTGGAATTCCTACTCCTGGAGCAGTGACATCTATGGTGCTACCAAAATTTGAAAAACTCGCTCTAGCATCAGTCGATCCTGATGCTGCTACACTAATTACATGATTATACGAAGCAGGATACATGGGTGTAGAAGTATTACTATTCCCTGCAGCTGCCACACAAATAATTCCTTTCGATTTAGCTATATTGAAAAGTGTCTGGAAAGTCGCAGACCAAGCTCCACCTCCCCAACTCATATTGATGACATCGCAACCGCTAGCATTGATAGCATAGTCTAAACCCTGAAATGCCCCGGTCAAGGATGAACTAGGACTCAATCCTATTTTGACAGGTATCATTTTACAATTATAACCTATAGCAGCTATCCCTTTATTATTATGGGTTTGTGCCGCTACAATGCCTGCTACATGGGTACCATGTGTAAAAAATGAATTAGTCGGTGCTGTAGCTGATGGATCATTATCGTTATTAGCGGCATCCCAGCCTCGCCAATCGTCTATATAGCCATTGCCATCGTCATCGATACCGTTTCCATTGATTTCGCCCGTATTAATATGCCACTGATTGACAAGGTCTTCGTGATTCATTAAAAAACCATCGTCGGTCACTGCTATTTTTACTTGCGTACAACCTTGACCTAGGTTCCATGCGAGATCAGCCTGAATTTTAGCTAAATTCCATTGGGTAGAGTACAAGGGGTCATTGGGTGTGAAAAACAATTTATATAAAGGAACTTTCTCCGCATACTCAATTTGTTCCAATTGCTGAATCTTAGCAACCAGACTATCAAGAGCATAGCTTTCATTCAGTATTAGTTCATAAGTAGAACTTAGTAGGGGATGTTTGGAAACTGGTAACAAACTCTTAACTAGTGCTCGAGGTAGTATTTTTTCGAATCGAACGTCATTTACAAGTGAATAGACAGACCTTTGTTCATCTTTAACTTTGATAAAAAGTCTATTTTCAAAATAGTCTTGTGTAAAAACAGAATTACTAAATAGTAAAAACACTAAAATGGAAAGGATTCGCATAGCTGATTAATTTTCAAATGCAAATATAGTTTTTTTTTTAGATTTGTTTTTAACTAAATTAATTAAATGATAAAAATCAACTACATCATTCTTCTTCTAACCTCTACCATTCCACTCATATTGGCTTATGTATGGTTTCATACTGGTTATATACATCGATTATTAAAGTTAGATACTCATAACGAACTCACCTTTAAATGGTCAATAGGCAACATTATTGCCTTATTTATTTTGAGTTTTATGTATAGCATTACTATCTCCTATCAAGTGATACACCAGTTGCACTTTCAGAGTATGCTTATGAATGAAGTCGGATTTGATAAAGGCGAAGGAAACGCTTATAAAGATCTAGTGTATATCCTAGAGTTGTATGGTAAAAACTTTAGGAGTTTCGGACATGGGGCCTTTCACGGTTTTCTAAATTCAGTTTTTATCATATTTCCGATATTATATTTTCAAAAACTAGTCAGTAATTGGTCGTGGAAAATGCTGGTTTATATATGGTCCTTTTGGGCAATATGTAGTATGATAATGGGAGCTATAATTTGTGAACTATATTAATTCAAACTCTTAATAAATAAATTTAAGATGAAAGCTACAAGGTTATTTGACTATATAGATATTCAGGCGAATGAGTATCCACAAGACAAGGCATTGTCTATAAAACATGATGGGCAATGGAAGCATTATTCCTCCAAAGATTTTCAGCAAAAGGTGAACGAATATTCACTTGCACTTCTAGCACACGGAGTAGAGAAGGGAGATAGAATCGCAATCATATCAGGAAATAGACCCGAATGGAATTTTTGCGACAATGGTATTCTACAACTAGGAGCGGTCAATGTCCCTATTTATCCTACAAGTTCACTCCATGACTATGAATTTATATTGAATAATTCGGAGGCGAAGTATTTATTTATCTCTGATTCTGTTATTTTTGAAAAAGTGTCTAAAGTGAATGTTCCTAGTCTCAAAGGAATTTACTCATTTGACAAGTTAGATGGGTGTAAACATGTTTCGGAATTTCTAGCTGCTGCTGATTGGTCGAAAATTGGAGAGGTAGAGGCTATGAAAAAAAAAATTACAAGTCAAGATTTAGCTACCATTATTTATACCTCTGGTACTACAGGCAATCCAAAGGGTGTCATGCTATCGCACCGCAATATCATATTCAATGTCGAAGAAGTATCACCGCATTTGCCAGTAAAACGAGAACATAAAGTGTTGAGTTTTCTGCCTCTTTGTCACATATTTGAGCGTGTAGTGACCTATTTTTATTTTTACAAAGGCGTGGAGGTTTATTATGCCGAAAGTATAGATACATTGAAAGAAAATATAGCGGAGGTCAAGCCACATTTTATGACCTGTGTACCACGATTAATGGAGAAAATTTACGATGGTATTTTGGCCAAAGGACAAGATTTAAAAGGAATAAGTAAATTATTATTTAACTGGGGGATAGTCTTAGCTCATAAACAAAATGCAACTTCAAATATGTTTTATGGCTTCCTGAATAAGGTTATTTACAGCAAATTTAGACAAGCTCTGGGAGGCAATATCATAGGAATAGTAACTGGTGCTGCAGCACTTCAAGCAAAAATTGGAATATTTTTCAACAATGTAGGCATCACTGTTCGAGAAGGCTATGGTATGACGGAGACGGCACCTGTCATCTCTTTTAATCGATTTGGGGTAGACGAAAATAGACCCGGAAGCGTCGGTATGATATTAGATAATGTAAAAGTAAAATTAGAACATCGAGAAGGGATGGCAGATGAAGAAGGTGAAATATTGGTTCAAGGCGAAAATGTGATGATGGGCTATTATAACAATCCAGAGGCTACTGAAGCTGTCATAAAAGAAGGTTGGTTATATACAGGCGATGTAGGTAAAATGGAAGACAATAAATTTCTTAAAATCACCGATCGAGTCAAAGAGCTTTTTAAAACAAGTGGCGGTAAATATGTAGCTCCTCAGCATCTTGAAAATACACTAAAAGCCAGCAAATATATCGAGCAAATTATAGTGATAGGGAACAATAGAAAATTTGTTTCCGCTCTAATATATCCATCGGTTACTAATTTGAATAGTTGGGCTAGTTTTAAAGGTTATCAAATAGATTTTGATAGTCCTAATTGGACAAATAATTCACATATTCAAGATAAAATGAATCGAGTAATTGACCGATATAATGTACACTTTAATCATGTAGAGCAGATTAAGAAATTCACTCTTGTCAATACAGAGTGGACAATAGATGGCGGAGAATTGACCCCTACTTTGAAACTAAAAAGAAAGGTAATTGAAGAAAAAAATGCCAATCTTATTGATATCATGTATAAAGATTGACACAATTACCTATTATTTGATTTATAAATTTGCTTTTTAATAATAAACAATTACATGAAAAAATTATTTATTTTAATACTGCTTATATTTGGATATAAAGGATATAGTCAAGTTCATACGCTGAAAGAATCAATTTATTTTGGTATTGGGAAAACAACTCTTAATCAATATCACAAAAAGAAGCTAGATTCTATTGTAACACTTTTAAAAAATAGCAAGTCCTATTTAGGCGAGGTTAAAGGTCATACTTGTAATATAGGTTCAGCTAGAATCAATAAAGTAATTTCGAATTTAAGAGCACTTAATGTATTGAATTATTTAGTAGATAAAGGACTAAAAAGAGATAAATTTACGTATTCCTCTTTTGGTTATTCGCAACCCATTGGAGATAATTCAAACAAAGAAGGTAGAGCTTTAAATAGAAGAACAGACGTAGAGGTAGTACTCAGCCTATTTGATGAGGTAGTGGATTTTAAAGAAGTGGAAGAAAATGCAAATAGTAATGTAAAAGGTAATACTACTGTTAAAAACGAAACAATCCAGCCAGCGAATATTGCACCCCCGATTGAATTAGGTCCAGATTTTTCTACTGGGAAAATACCTAAGGCTGGAAATAAAGTAGTTAAAATGACGAACGGGATTACGCTTGAAGTTGACAAGAATAGTTTAGTCACAGGAAGTAGCGAACCTATCGATCTTGATTTTAAAGATTATACCCAGAATTATGATATCATTAAAAAGGGATTTAACACTTCTAGTGGAGAATGTAAAAACTTATCACTTATAGGAGCCTTTTCAGTGAATCTAACCCAAGAATATCAAGAATTGACCATTAATAGTCAAAAACCTCTTATAGTAAGCATTCCAGGAGAATACTCTCCAAATGCAAAATTATATACAAATCCTCGAAGATGGACAGCAGATACTATCAATAAGTTTAATTATAATCACGAGAAAAAGGTTTATGAAGTCGCCATTATAAACAATACAAGTGTTCTTGGGATTTTTGATAATGTAGAGGATACCGTTAAATTTTTGAAAGTAAAAATAAAAGGATTATCGCCTGACCTAGTTAAGCCTTATGTCGTTTATGACAATTGTAATATATCCATGTGCTGTCGTCAGAAAGGAAAATGGTTCTTAGTGCCCGTTTCTACTAATAGTTCTACCTATCGAATTCGTTTGAGCTATGTAGACTATTCAAGCAAACAAGGTGATGCTTATTCTATAAATTATGATATAAATAATCTCGACTTATCTAAACTAAAACTAGATTTAAAGGAAGGTAATACAGTGATTTATAAATTTCCAGAGAAAATAAAAATCAATAATCAAAAACTAGATAAAAATAGTCTTTGTGATTCTGCCTCAGCAGTGGGCAATTAAATATAAATTGCTAGAATTTACAGATTAATTAAACTGTAAATTCTAGCAATCTTCCTTTAGAGTATCCTCTCCATTTTTCTACTAACATTGCCATATCCTCTGGCAATTCAGAGTCAAACGACATCCATTTCTTAGTTTCAGGATGTTCTATACCAAGTTCTTTAGCGTGCAGGGCTTGTCTTGGGCATACTTTAAAACAATTCTCTACAAATTGTTTATACTTGCTAAATACAGTCCCTTTTACGATAACATTTCCTCCATATCTATCATCATTAAAAACAGGGTGACCCAAGCTGGCCATGTGCACTCGTATCTGATGCGTACGACCAGTCTCCAATATACATTCGACCAAGGTACAATATCCAAAGCGCTCTAAAACTTTATAGTGTGTCACCGATGGTTTACCTTCGAAATCATCCTCAAAAGTTCGCATTCTTTTTCGCTCAAATTTATCCCGTCCTATATTTTTATCAATTGTACCCTCATTAGCTTCAATATCCCCCCACACAAGAGCCACATATTTACGGTGATTCGTTTTCTCAAAAAATTGTTTGGCTAAATATGCCATAGCATAATCACTTTTGGCTATGACCATGATTCCACTGGTATCTTTATCTAATCTATGAACTATACCTGGCTTTAAGGCATCAGAACCTTTACCTAAATCTTTGACGTGAAATAGTAAGGCATTGACTAGAGTTCCAGTATAATTACCCACTCCAGGATGTACTACAAGACCTGCGGGTTTATTTAAGATTAATAAACTCTTGTCTTCATACAAAATATTCAATGGAATATCCTCTGGCTTAATGCCCTCATGCCCAAATGGCATGGGTAAGATAACTTTAATGCTATCATTGGGATTAACTTTATAGCTGGATTTTACAGGCTTTCCATTGACGAGTATGCTTTCTGAATCAGCCGCCGCCTGAAACTTAGACCTTGAAATTCGCTCTACATGATTCACTAAATATTTATCGATTCGAATTGACTCTTGCCCTTTGTCCACTTGAAGAAGAACCTCACGCACGAGTTCATCTCCTTCATTTTCTATATCATTAATCTCTATATCTTCAATCATATATTCTAATAAAAATTGACATCATGTCCTACGTGCAAGCGCATCAATGCTTTGATACCTTGCTCCAAAGAATAACCTTCGTACATAACTTTATATATAATACCCACCAAAGGTGCCTGAATATGCATTGTATCAGATAGGTATTTTATCACCTTCACCGTATTAATACCTTCGGCAGCCTCTGTCATAGTAGCTATAATTTGATCAATCGTTTCACCCTTTCCTAAACGATATCCTACAGAATAGTTTCTACTTAAGGGGCTAGAACAAGTAGCTACCAAATCTCCAATTCCCGCTAATCCCAGAAAGGAGCGAGGTTCTACACCTAAAGTCTTGCCTATAGCTATCATTTCAGCTATACCTTTGGTTATAAGAAGCGCTTTAACATTTTCGCCATAACCTAAAGCGGCAGAAGCTCCAGCTGCTATAGCTATATAATTTTTAAATACGCCAGCTAGCTCTATCCCCTTGATATCATGGCTTCCGTAAATTTGAAATCGGTCACATTGCAATATCTCAGTCCCGATACCGATTACCTCTTTAAATTTTGAAGCTAGAACAGTTCCTGCGGGCTGCTTTTGCGCTATTTCTTTAGCTAAGTTTGGTCCTGATATACAACCTACTCTATGCACTGGTGTCTCTTCAATAATCACCTCACTCATAGTGCATATTTCATTGGGTTGAATGGCTATAGGACTTTTCGTGAAATCAACCTTGACATCAAATCCTTTAGCACCATGTATCAAAATATGATTGGAGGTTAAATGACTTGCTAATTCTCTAATCACATTTCGGAATGCATAAGAAGGTAAAACTGGAAAAATGACATCGCATTTACTTGCTAACAGATTTAAATCAGTTGTAGCCTGCACATGAGAGAGAATCTCTATCTCTCTATGCTTTTTATGAATATTTATATTATCAACAGTAGCTTGTTTGCGCGCATACATAATGACGTGATGCCGCTCAGCTATTAGATTTGCAAGTACCGTACCGAAACTACCTATACCCAATATCCCTATTGGTTTTGAAATATTATATGTATTGCTCAAGGTTATATCCTGTTAATCGATTATGATAAAAGTATGCCAGACGCACATCTTCTGAATTTAAATTGCCATCAGAATCAGCATAAATCACTTTTTTGGAATTAAACAAACTTATAGCCTCTATACCATCATTTAATATTTGATTATCTGAATTTTCTATGATTTTTTCATTTACATTTAGTTTATTATTTGATTTCAATTCAAGGAGCTTGGCTATTAAAATGACTAAGGATTCTAAAACCCGCTCTCTTCGTATAATTCTATCCTCTCTAGGCAGCAGCATAAGCTCAAAGAGAGACAAGTGCTTGTGCCTTTTTTTCAACAAAGTGAAATAGATAAATGCTACCAAAGGTGCTGTCATTACAGTATTATACTTAAAATAGCTTTTCACTATTTTGCTGCCTAAAATTTTCGTATATTCATAATTACGCTGTTCGTCTCGTACTATGTTATTCTCTAGTTCAAAATAGCCTTTAATATCAAAAGGAACACCATTAGGTGCGACACTCTCGCCTTGCGCGTTCACTTCATTGCCTATAACATCTAGAGGCTTGCCAAATGAAACTACAATCTCGGTATCCGCATTAAATAAATGCTTTAAAAATCGAATAATTTTATAAGTAGTAGAGTATTCAAAACTGTCGGCTACATATTTCTCTTTTCCTATTTCTACGAGATGTTGATTTACTAGCGATGAGCACTCAATATTGTATTGATAATTAATGACAAGAGGTAAGATAAATATCTTCTTTCGACCATTGATAAAATTCTCTTGTTGTGCCTCTACTGCGGTACTTAATAGTCCTAGCTTCAATTTAGACTCTAGTGCACCTGATCGTGAACGTGTGCCACCAGGGAAAAACAAACTAGGCGTATCGCGTTCGATTGCCATCTGTGAATAGGCTTTTAATAATTCGAGATATAAGGCATTCTTTCTACGTCTATCCAATTTATAAGCTCCCAAATTATTCAACATAAACGATAGTGGCTGTGTACCTACTAGATTGATACCCGCACCATAAGTCACAGGTTCTAAACCAATTGAATTCAAAGCCCAACCAACAAGTGGTGAATCTGTATTGGAAAAATGAGTTGGAACAACTACAATCGTACCTAGTTTAGAGAGATTTCTTATCAACTCAAAATCACCAGTGATTATAAATTTTTTATAGAAGCTATTTATCTTTCTAAAAAGAAATTTAAATGGTGAATTTAGTTTAGAATTGAGAAATAGAAATAAGATACGAGGGAGAAATTTTTGAGCTAGCTCGAAAATTCTGGGTTTAAAGTTAGCCACAATCTCATATGCATAGCGAAAGAGTATCTTTTTCAAAAGCGTCTCCAATACTGCTCTATCAGTCTCTTCCCAACTTTGTGCTTTTTGAAATTTAATAATCTGTCCTTTGACATTATTCCAAAAATCTTTCTCATCATCAGGGTCTGATTTCCATCGTGAAGTAGTCACACGAATACGCTCTTGATAGAGGGTCGATGCTAATTCATCAAACAAAGCGCGAGTAGTAGGATAATTTTTCCGTGATTTTTCTATAACTCTATCTACTACCTCAATTAGAAAAGCATCTTTATCTTTATCTAATTTGTATATCCCCCAATTTTCATAATCCGGATTGACATAGGGTAAAGGATGTTCAAGTTTTTGCACGGAATTTTATGAATTTACTGCCCTAGAATATAAGCAAATATAAGTGGAGCTACAATAGTAGCATCTGATTCTACAATAAATTTAGGGGTATTAATATCCAATTTGCCCCAAGTTATCTTCTCATTAGGCACAGCCCCAGAATATGAACCGTAAGATGTAGTGCTATCCGATATCTGACAGAAATAAGACCAAAAGGGAACATCATGCCATTCTAAATCCTGATACATCATAGGGACAACACATATAGGAAAATCACCTGCTATACCGCCACCTATCTGGAAAAAGCCCACACCTTTGCCCTCACTGTTTTTTCGATACCAGTCCGCTAGCCATACCATATACTCAATACCTGACTTCATAGTTGAGGCTTTGATATCATTTTTGATAATATACGATGCAAAAATATTTCCCATAGTGCTATCTTCCCAACCTGGAACGATAATTGGAATATTCTTTTCTGCTGCGGCTACCATCCATGAATTATTTGGGTCTATCTCATAATATTGCTCGAGTACACCACTTTTTATCATCTGATACATATACTCATGCGGGAAATAACGCTCCCCATTGGTATCTGCCTTTTTCCATAACTCATAGATATGTTTTTGCAATCTTCGAAAGGCTTCTTCTTCTGGAATACAAGTATCTGTCACACGATTCAGTCCACGTTCTAGTAAATCCCATTCTTGCTGTGGAGTCAAATCGCGATAATTCGGTACGCGCTCATAATGCGAATGTGCTACGAGATTCATCATATCTTCTTCGAGGTTTGCACCTGTGCAAGAGATAATAGCTATCTTATCTTGTCGAATCATCTCAGCTAGCGATATTCCAAGTTCTGCAGTGCTCATAGCACCCGCTAAGGATACAAGCATTTTACCTCCTTCTAGAAGATGTGTCTCATAACCTTTGGCAGCATCAACAAGGGCAGCAGCGTTAAAGTGACGATAGTTGTGGAGGATGAATTGAGAAATTGGACCTTTCATGGGAATACGATTCTTTTAAAATAATAAATAATTTTTTCTTTATGTTTTATTACTAATCTTCTACCTGTATATACTATTGCAATAAAATTGGCTAAAAATATTATGATTAAATAAATATTTATTTCTTTCGAAAGTCTATCACAGTAATAGTCAAAGTATAAATAAGGGAATATTATTAGCAGAAATAATGGAAGAAATATAGCAAATAATGAATGCATTAAATTTGTTAACATTACTTGTCTTTTTCTAGATTTATAAATAAAAAAGTTAATAACTACAGAAACAACAATTCCAATAAAACCAATAATTAAATACACTAAAGTCTCTATTGCTTCACCTAATCCATCTGCAAAATCTGCCTTCATAATCTGAAAACAAAAAACAACAAAAAATAAAATGATAAACTTTTTCATTTCTTATAATTTATCTACTTCTATTTCACCTTTACGCATATCAATACACAATTTATGTTCCCTCAAAAAATCTAATCCTACGACTCCGTCATAATCTGATACTATTCCATGTGCTAAAAAATCATAGACCTGAACTTCAAACTTATCTTTAGATATTCCTAAACAGGTAAAGTCTTCAATTTCATATAATTCAACCATTACAATACCATTTGAAGTTTCTACGTCTTTTTCACCCTTGCTATTCCTTAGTTCGTATCCAGAAAAGTAAAGTACGCTACTATCAATTGTAGTGTGAGTAGCCGCAGTATCTAATGCCAGTCTAAATTCAAACTTCCCTCCTATACTAGAATTGACTAATATCACATCTTCTTCTGTAGCTAAATCAAATCGAAATACCATTATTACAATCGTCTAAAAATTCCTACCTTTCGATTTTGGTGTAATTCTCCAGTATATATAATAGTAAATTTATCAAATCCAGTGGCCTTATCTCTACCAATGTAGCAAACTTCCTTTTTATCTTTGCTGTGAAATAGTATAATACCACTGAGTACCTTTGTATCTGACATTTCAGGATTTGCAAGTAACACCCATTCATCAGGGTATAAATCCTTTATTTTTTCAATTGAAATATTATCGCTATCCATTATAGTTTAATTTCACTTCTAAAAAAGTCCATTCACCTCTTTATCTACCTTCTCTATTATCAAAGCTAGATCTTCTTTTTTATTTAAGAAATCGAGGTCATCTACATTGATTACTAGTAATCTGCCATTCTTATATGTTTCTATCCAGCTCTCATAGTAGGCATTTAATTTTTTCAAATAATCGATACGAATATTTTCTTCATAATCTCGTGCACGATTCTGAATATTGTTGACCAAGGTAGGGATACCAGCCTGTAAATAAATCAATAAATCAGGAGGCGATACCTTGGAGCTTATTGTCTTAAATAGGCTCTGATAATTATCAAAATCTCTCGTGGACATCAAATTCATAGCATGCAGATTCGGTGCAAATATGAAGGCGTCTTCATAAATCGTTCTGTCTTGTATCACGGTGTCTTTACCTTCTTGTATTTTGACCAACTGCTGAATACGACTATTCAGAAAATATATCTGCAAATTAAAACTCCAACGAGTCATATCATCATAAAAATCGCTCAGGTAAGGGTTTTCCTCTACATCCTCAAAATGTGGTTTCCATTTATAATGCTTAGCTAATAGTTCAGTCAGGCTGCTCTTGCCTGCTCCTATATTGCCTGCTACTGCTATATGCTTTATTTTTGTCTTGGCCATAAATCAAACTTTTGAAGATAAAATCAATTTAAGAATGTAGTAAACTTATATTCTTAGTAGTAAGTCCCATAATATCTCGCACCTCTTCTAATGTAATTTTAGCATTTTTATTTGCCTTCTCAGCTCCTGTATTTGCAATATCTTGCAAAAGTTTCTTATCATCCATATATTTCATGATACTCTCACGAATAGGGGCTAATGCGTTTATAGCATCAATAGCTATTTGCTTTTTCATATCACCATAGCGTATAGTGCAGTCAGCATAAGCCTTTAAATATTCATTCACAATTTCTTCCTTTGAAAACAAGCGCATAATGTCAAATAAGTTTTTCATTTCCTCAGTTAAGGATGAATTTGGTTCTTTAGGTCCTGTATCGGTTACAGCTCGTTTAATCTTCTTTTCTATCTCTGCATCTGTGTCTATGAGATAAATAGCTGTTGATTTATCATCTGATTTACTCATTTTACCTTTACCCGAAAGCGATGGAATATTGACTAAATTTTCTGTAAATGTAAAAGCCAATGGCTCAGGAAAAACTTCTTTTTTATAATAGTGATTAAATCTATTTCCAAAGGTTCTTGCCATTTCTAAATGCTGCGCTTGGTCTTTGCCTACTGGGACTTTTGTACCTTTGTGTATTAATATATCGGCTGCCATAAGCACTGGATAGGTGAGTAATCCGGCATTGACATTATCTGATTGTTTTTGTACTTTTTCCTTGAAAGTAGCTGTGCGCTCTAGTTCACCAAGGTAGGCAAACATATTGAGATATAAATATAACTCGTGCGTATAGAACACATCGGACTGAAAATACAAAGTAGCACGCTCAGGGTCAATACCACAGCCTAGATAAGTAGCCAGTGTAATATATCGACTATTCATGAGCTCTTTAGGATCCGGGTGCGAAGTCAATGAGTGTAAATCTGCGATAAAGAAATACATTGGATTATTTATTTCTTGCGCTAAGTTTACATAACTCTTAACCGCACCGAAATAATTTCCTATATGTAAAATTCCTGTACTCTGAACACCAGAAACTATTATATCCTTATTTTCAATCTTTTTACTGATAGCAGTCATAAGCAGCAAAGATAATAAACAAGGCTACTTCTTATCAGAAAATTACACTGAAACGAAAACAATATTTAAAAATAATATATCCCTCTTGCTGAAAGTGTGATATGATATTGATCTTCATCTCCAGTATGATATCTATTAGTAGGAATAATGGAATGGATCATTCGGATATTGAATCCAAAATGTTTTTTGATATCAAAAGCAACTGATGCTATAAAGCCCAGATCAATTGGTCTGTAATAATTCTCTGTTCGTTCATTTCTTACCTGCTTAAGATTGTACCATTGTGTGGTGCTTATTAAATTTGATACAACCAATCCAGCTCCAAATCTCGCAATTTTATGATCATGATAGTTTATCATAATTGGTACTTCGATATAATTTGTATGAATCGTTCTGTGAACTACAAATTGATTAAACTCATTAAACTGTTCTCCAGAACCCCCTCGCATGGAGTAGTTGATTTCCATATTTGCAGAAATCTTATTGGAAATCATAAAATAAGTTCCCAATCCACCAGTATAGCCCCAATAATTAAAGCCCCCAACACTATCCCCTGAAATTTGGTTAATAGTAAAACCAGTACTTATATAACCTCGAAATGTTCCTTTTTCTTGTGAGAAAGCAGAAACCACATTGAATAAAATAACTATTAATATTGAAAATTTTCGCATTGCACAAAGTTAAAATAAAAATAAAGATTTTGAAAATAATATTATATTTGCACTCCGATTTTAGAAAATCAAGGTCTCTTAGTCCCGATAGTCAACGGGATTGGTTGGAGCGCCTGACTCTCCCGATAGCTATCGAGATAGGTGGTCGGAAGGGAAAAAATTTAAAACCAACGGTCTCTTAGTCCCGATAGACAACGGGATTGGTTGGAGTGCCTGAATCTCCCGATAGCTATCGGGACAGGTGGTCGGATGAGAAAAAAATTAAAACCAACGGTCTCTTAGTCCCGATTGCCATCGGGATTGGTTAGAGCACCTGACTCTCCCGATAGCTATCGGGACAGGTGGCTGGAAGAGAAAAAAAATTAAAACCAACGGTCTCTTAGCTCAGTTGGTTAGAGCACCTGACTCATAATCAGGTGGTCGCTGGTTCGAGCCCAGCAGGGACCACTAAAAGGACTTCATTTTGAAGTCCTTTTTTTATACAACTTATGATAGCTTGTAAAATATTTTATAGTCAAGTAATTGATAAATATTAAATTGGAGTTACTCAAGATGATTTAAATTCTAGAATAGCTAAACATAATGCAAGTGATTATGGCAACAAATACACGTCCCAAGCTAGCGACTGGACATTATTCCATTACATAGAATGGAGCTCATATGCTCAAGCTATTAATATTGAAAGACATATTAAAAGAATGAAATCTAGAAAATATATTGAAGATTTGATTAAATACCCGAATATCTCGATTAATTTAGTATTAAAATATATTAGCACCTGACTCTCCCGATCGTTATCGGGACAGGTGGTCGATGGTTTGAGCCGCATTTATCCCGATTACTATCGGGAGGACCACTAAAAGGACTTCATTTTGAAGTCCTTTTTTTATATAATTAAAATTTCTAAAGATTTAAAGTTAAAGTATTATATTGCGACTATATGCAATATCAATATCTTGAGCTATTAAAGAACACTCTTTTAGATATTCACCGTGCTGATACTGGAGAATTAAAAAGAATACAAGATAATCCTAAATCATGGAAGCTTAAGATACTGTCTTTTATTGATAAATTTTTGCTAAAGTTCGGCTATACAATCGTTAAGATAGTGCCATTCTGCGAAGATAATAGAATATTAGGTAAGGATTGGCCTGCGAATGCAGAGACGATGATTGGTTTAAAACGAATGGAAAATATTCAATATTGCATAGAAGATATTTTAAAAAATAATATTGATGGTGATTTAATTGAAACTGGCGTTTGGAGAGGAGGAGCGGCTATATGGATGAAAGGACTCTTAAAAGCTTATGGAGATAAAAATAAAGTCATTTGGGTAGCTGATTCCTTTTGTGGACTTCCTAAACCGAACTCAAATAAATATAAATATGATAAAGGTGATAAACACCACCAATATAATGAACTTTCTGTGTCAGTAGAAGTTGTTAAAAAGAATTTTGAAAAGTATGGACTATTAGATAAAAATGTTAAGTTTCTTGTAGGCTGGTTCAAAGATACTCTGCCCTGTGCACCAATTAAAAAATTATGCTTATTAAGACTCGATGGTGATATGTATGAATCTACAATAGATGCACTAAACAATCTATACTCCAAATTATCAATTGGTGGATATGTTATAATTGATGATTGGGGAGCTGTGAATGCATGTAAGCAAGCAGTATTAGATTTTAGAGAAGAGAACGGAATACTTGAGGAAATTATACCTATTGATTGGTCAGGAGTTTATTGGAAAAAACTAAAATAATGACTTACTCTTATTGTAAATATTGTCGAAATTTAAAATTAGATAATATACATCGCATTCATCATGACACCATATATGGACTGGCATTTTCAGATGACAATGAGTTATTCGGTCGATTAATCTTGGAAATAAATCAAGCGGGATTAAGCTGGGATACCATACTCAAGAAAGAATCTAATTTCAGAATAGGGTATTCCAATTTTAATATTCAGATGATTGCCAATTATACAGAAAAAGATCGGGAACGTCTGATACAGGATAGTGGAATCATTCGCAATAAACTAAAAATAAACGCAGCTATAGTCAATGCTCAGCGTATTCTAGAAATGCAAAAGGAATATGGGTCATTTTTCCAATGGATAAAAATACAAAAAGCTGCTGATTTAGCTACATGGGTAAAGCTTTTTAGAAAAGAGTTTAAATTTGTAGGTGGTGAAATAGTAAACGAATTTTTGATGTCTATAGGTCGCATCGAAGGGTCACATAGTCCTGATTGCTTTCGTTATAAAGACTTTTTAAAACATAGAAAATTATGGCTGGACTAATACTAAAAAAACTGACTTCAGACTACTGATAACTTAGCTCTATTATCACATTCCCATTTCTCCTCCACCCTCTCTAGGTTCAGGTTTTTCTATTTTAGATTTTTTACTAGAATTGTCGGATCCAAAATTATAACGGAAACTCAAGGTAAAATATCGTGTCTCTCGTTTACGTTCAAATTCGTTTAAAAAGTCAAAATCTGAATTATTCAATCTAAATTTAGTATCATTAAAAATATCAAAGACAGTTAGAATTATATTCGCCTTTTGATTGAATAATTTTTTTCTCAATGATATATCAACATTACTCATAAAATGAATAGTACCTTGTGGTGATTCGAATGGAGATTTGTAAAAACCTATAACCTGCCCTTCCATATTCCATGGTAGCTTAATGTTCAATATCCCTCTAGCCTGCCAATTTAAATAATCCCTTTCATAAACTTGATTTTGGTTTGTATAATTCAAAGTATTATAGGATAAATTAGAGTTGAAATTAAGGCTTAAAGTCTTGCTTAATTTATATGTACCGATCAATTCCCAGCCTGAAAAAGTAGCTTTACCTATATTATCTATTGTCACGAAGATAGTGCCGTCAGGATTTGTAGTAAGATATCGTGTAATGGCATTATTTGAAACTTTGAAATACAAGCTAGAAGAAAACGATAAATTTTTCAATCTGTCATTTCCGTATCCTAATTCATAAGAGTTAATAATTTCTGGTTTAAGTTGAGGGTTCCCAAGTCTTTTACTGATAGGATCTGAAACATCCTGCAATGGATTGAGCATTCCAGGTCCAGGTCTATTGATTCGCATACTATAGGTTGCACTCAAAAATTGCTTATTCGGCAAATTATAGCGAATCATACCAGATGGAAAGGCATTGAAATAATTGTACGCGTAAAGTGAAGTATCATAATTAAAACTCTCTGTATTTGTCTGTTCTAATCGCACTCCTAATTTGGTTTGAATAGCTTCTGACCATTGCGAACTCCATAGTCCATATGCACTGAATACATTTTCATTAAAATTAAAATCATTAGACCAGCGAGCAACCTCTATTCCTGATTCTTTATAACTATTAGTAAACCTAAAATCTCTATTCGCGGCGCGCAATCCTGTTTCAAATTGTTGATTGGAACTTAAATTCATTGTATAATCTGTCTGGATAGCGGTGATAGGTCGGCGCTGAATATTGTCTACAGAATAATTCGTCTGATAGTTTTTGGGTATACCTATATCGTATGCAAAATTTCTATTAAAACTATTCGATTGATCATTCATATTATCCGATCGTGAAACTTCTATTGTCCATTTATCTTTCATATTTGGCATAAAATGCTGAAATGATAAATTAATATCATAAAGTGTATTCAAGTTTCTGTTTCTATTTTCGAGTTTCCATATTGAATATAAAGCTTGAGTCTTGGTTCTAAATGTGTCATAGTCGTCGGAAAAACTAGAACCCCAGTCCCTACTAATATTTGTCATCAAGGAAATAGTGCTTCTTTTGCTAAATTCGTAGTCTAGCCCTAATCTGAACGCATGCAATCGCTTATAACTCTCCCCATCGCTTATATGACGATAACTATGTAATTCAGGGTTTAATAAATATTCTCTGCGAGACCAGCCACAATTTAGAAACTCATTATAAGTGTAATTATATGAACTAGCAATGGCCAATTTGCCAAGTGAGAAATTATATCCAATCTGTCCATTGTATTTATTATTATTACCAATGCTTCCAATCACATAACCTCCGTTATAACTTGCATTTGCATTTTTTAAAACTATATTAATTATACCAGCCGAGCCTTCGCTATTATATTTTGAATTAGGAACGGAAATAATCTCTATTTTTTCTATGGAAGTAGCAGGTATTTGACTAAGGTTCTCCCCAGTTAGAGAAGACATTTTTCCATTAATCATTACTGCTACATTTTCATCTCCTCTAAATGAAACATTTCCTCCATCATTCCCCATATTGACAGATGGCAAAGCGTTTACAAGCTCCGCTGCAGAAGCATTTTGCGAATTTAACAGTTGAGACGGACTATACTCCTTTTTATCAATAGCGGATGATTTGCTTGTCTTGTTGCCTGTTACTAAGATTTCTGAAAGTACGGTTGAGTTTTCTAATAGCACGATCGAACCAAGTTGTATATCACTATTAGATACCTTTATTTCTCTTGATAAAACTTTATAACCAATAAATCCAAACTCTAACTTATAACTACCCGAAGGAAGTTTGATTGAAAATTGACCATTTTTATCCGTTTTAGCACCCGTAATTAGTTTTTCATTTTGATATGCTTTTATGCTAGACATAAATATAGGACTAGATCTAGAGTCCGTTACCTTGCCTGTGATGGTATGCAAATCCTGTGCCTTAATAGCTGAAGTAGTAAATAAAAAGAAAATAAAAAATCTCATGTAGCGTGCGAAATTAAGACTATATAAGTTTTCTTGAGCTTTAAAAAGACACAAAAAAGGAGCTTGGTAAACCAAGCTCCAAAATACTATGAAAACAAAACTAATCCCGACTTTCATCGGGAAAACCTTACAGCAAATATACAACATTTTTTTAATTATGAAGTTTTTCTTTATTACATTTTTAACCACAACAAAAAATAATGCCATTTATACATTGAAAATCAATACATAAATGAACCCATTAAAAAAAATATGCAATTATTTAAAAAAAATAATTCTATATTTGCACTCCCAAAAAAATAACACTAAAAAATTATAGTAAAGTGGATCATTTAAGTTATAAGACAAGATTTGTAAGCAAAAAAGAGCACCAAAAGAGCTGGTATGTTATTGATGCCCAAGGTCAGACATTAGGAAGACTTTGTACAAAAATAGCTAGTATATTAAGAGGTAAACATAAGCCTTCTTTCACTCCAAATGATGATGCAGGCGATAATGTTATCGTATTGAACTGTGGTAAAATTCATTTGACAGGTAGTAAGTGGAGTCAAAAAGAATATTTAAGATATTCTGGATATCCAGGTGGCCAAAAGTCTATCATTGCGAAGGATCTAAACGTAAAAAATCCTAAGTCAATGATTGAGACAGCTGTAAAAGGTATGCTTCCAAAAAGCCCACTAGGAAAACAAATGTTTGGCAAACTACATTTATTTGAAGGAACAGACCATCCGCATGCTGCTCAGAAACCAATAGAGTTAAAATAGTCTCAACCTTATTTCATAAAATTATTATATATAATATAAAGAATGGCAACAAAGAAAAATACAATAACGGTAGGTAGAAGAAAGTCTTCTATTGCTCGCGTTTTTATCACGAAAGGTACAGGAAAAATCACCATCAATGGTAAAGATTTGAAAGAGTATTTTCCACTTCAGTTTATGCAAGATGCTCTTTTGAAACCTCTAAGAGTGCTAGAGATTTCAGAAGCATTTGATGTGAAGGTCAATGTAAGTGGTGGTGGTATCAAAGGTCAAACAGATGCTATTACCTTAGGTATAGCTAGAGCCCTCGTTCAGGATAATGCAGAAAACAAACCAGCATTGCGTGCGGAAAGATTAATGACCAGAGATGCAAGAGTAGTGGAGCGCAAGAAAACAGGTCTCAGAAAAGCTCGTAAGAGAGAGCAGTACAGCAAGCGTTAATCCCAAGCTAGAATAATTGAATAATATTTATCAAATAAAGTAAAAAGATATAGATGGCATCAATAGATCAAAAAGCAATGTTAGAAGCGGGCGTTCATTTCGGACACCTAAGAAAAAAGTGGAATCCAAAAATGCTTCCTTATATTTTCGCTGAAAAGAAAGGAATTCATGTAATAGACCTCAACAAAACGGCCTCAAAACTAGAAGAGGCAGGCAACGTTCTGAGAAATATGGCTAAGAATGATAAAATTGTTTTATTCGTAGCTACAAAAAAGCAAGCAAAAGACATAGTGAAAAAAGCGGCTATGAGCTGTGAAATGCCTTTTGTAACTGAAAGATGGTTAGGCGGTATGCTTACAAACTTTACAACCATACGTAAATCTGTAAGAAAAATGCAGAGCATCGATAAAATGTTCAAGGATGGTACCGTAAAAAATATCACTAAGAAAGAAAGATTGATGCTTTCTCGTCAAAAAGACAAATTGGAGAAAGTACTTGGAGGTATAGCTAATTTGAATAGAATTCCTCATGCAGTGTTTGTTGTAGATATTCTTCACGAAGATATTGCGATTACTGAGTGCAAAAAGCTAGGTATTACCACACTAGGTATGGTAGACACTAATTCAGATCCAAACAAAGTGAATTTTGCTATACCGTCGAATGATGATAGCTCAAAATCCATAGAGTATGTAGCTACTTATTTAGCTGCTTGTATCAATGAAGGCAAGAAAGAAAAAGCAACCTCCAAGGAAGATAATACCTCTGAGGATACTCCAGCGGAAGAGATTCAGGTCTCTACTGAAACTGCAACAGAAGATACTTCATCAGAAGATTAAAATGTAGAAATTATAATATAAGAGATATGGTTGTATAATAGCTGCCATGTCTCTTTTTTGTATTCAAATAAGATTAAATATTAAACAATAAAAAACAAATAAATATGAGTGCAATAAGCGCAGCTGATGTAAAAAAACTAAGAGACGTTACTGGAGCCGGAATGATGGACTGCAAAAAGGCTTTAGAAGAAGCAGGTGGCAATATGGATGCGGCTATCGATTATCTTCGAAAAAAAGGAGCTAAAGTAGCTGAACTCAGAGCAGGTAGAGATGCTAACGAGGGTTGTATTATTATAAAAACGACCGCAGACAATAGCTTCGGAGTTATGCTTCAAATGGGCTGTGAAACTGACTTCGTTTCAAAGAATGATGGATTCATAGAATTTACCAATTCAGTCGTAGATGTCGCTATCAGCGGAAAGATAACCACAACAGATGCACTATTAGCGGCAGACTTAGGTGGGGTGTCTGTACAAGAAAGAATAGCTGAAAAAGTAGGAGTTATAGGAGAAAATATATCTATACAGAATTTTGCTGCTATCGAAGGTCCACAAGTTTGCTTCTATAATCACAATAACCGCTCAGGAGCTATTATTGCCATGAGTAAAGCCAGTCCTGAAATTGCAGATTTAGGTAAATCTTTAGCTATGCAAATCACAGCTATGAAACCGGTAGCTGTAGACGAGTCTTCTGTTACAGAAGAACAAAAAGATAGAGAAAAAGCAATTGCTAGAGAAAAAGCAATTGAAGAAGGTAAACCAGAAAATATTTTAGATAAAATAGCAGAAGGTGCTCTTAATAAGTTTTATAAAGAATTTACGCTATTAAAACAGGAGTATATCAAAGATAGCAAGAAAACGATTGAGCAAGTAATCAAAGAAACAGACAAAGATGTAAAAGTTCTTGGCTTCTTCAGATCTGAGCTTGGAAGTAAGTAATTGATTTTCTTTTTAATATAAAAAAGTCTCTATATTTAGAGACTTTTTTTTGCTTGAGAATATTTTTTATCTTAATTAAGTTAAAAAATATTTATCTTAGCTACCTAAATCTTAAAAAAAATTGTATGAAAAAATCTATTTACATTCTTAGCTTATTAGCACTTATTATTAGTTGTGATAAATTGAAGGAGCTCGCTAAAGCAAATTTCAAATTTGATATAGATAACGTAATAATTACACTTCCATCAAGTGGGTCTACATTATCTTTTGCAACCCAAGATGCTTTTAAATTAAATCTCGATAGTTTAATTAATGCTCAAAGTGCTGATTTGAATAGCAGTAATATAAAAAAGTTTACATTAAATAGCATAGATCTTACCTTATTGAATCCAGATTCAACAAATAACTTTGCAAATTTTTCAACTCTCAATTTTAATTTGTTGACTGATAAAACTACAAGCCCTCAATTGATAGGAACTATTACGAATACTGACTCCTATGCTACAACATTAAATGTACCTGTAAATCAAACGGTAGATGTGAAAAAGATTTTAGCGGACGATAAACCTACTAATTTTTATTATGTTGTTAATGGAACACTAAGACGAGCTACTACAAAAGCGTTACAAATAAAGGTAAAAGCGAATTATACCGTAGAAGCGGGGCTATAATTTATTTTATACCGTTTGGAATTCTTTAATAGTCCAATTTTACGCTACGCTCCATTGGACTAAACACAATTCACTAAGGCATATACCACTCTAAACTTATAAAATTCATTGGACTTTTTTATAAGTAAGATTGGTATTACATACTAGAATCGTATATCCTGCGTTGATATTTCATTATCTTCGCAGGATATTTTTTATGTAAATCTCTAAATAATGGATAGAATCAAAATTTTATGGGCCGATGATGAAATAGATTTTCTAAAGTCTCATATTACCTATCTGGAGGATAGAGGGTATCAGGTGCATGCTGTGTCCAATGGTCAAGATGCCTTGGACCAAGTATTAGAAGAAAATTATGATGTAGTATTTTTAGATGAGTCTATGCCAGGCCTTTCCGGTCTTGAAACCTTACAAGAAATTAAGAAAATTAAAAATCATATTCCAATTGTACTAATTACTAAAAATGAAGAGGAAGACCTAATGGAAGAAGCGATAGGCTCGCAGATAGCGGATTACCTGATAAAACCCGTAAAACCTCAGCAAATAATCCTAACTCTAAAGAAACTCATTGACAATAAACGACTGGTAACTCAAAAAACCTCGCAAGCATATCAGCAGGAGTTTCAGAAGCTTTTTATGACCATACAATCTGTTTCTGATTATCATGAATGGGTAGAATTATATAAAAACCTCGTGTATTGGGAACTTGAGCTAGACAATGCCAAATCTGATGAAATGTTCCATATCATGGAAATGCAAAAGAAAGAAGCCAATGTAGAGTTCAATAAATTTGTAATAAAACACTATGCACAATGGATGAGTGCGCCAATGAGTGCTGATACCCCTACCCTATCTCATACCTTGTTTCGAAAAAAAGTCTATCCATTCATTCAGTCCGAAAAGCCCACTTTTTTTATTCTTATAGATAATCTGCGCTATGATCAGTGGAAAATGATTCAACCTTATTTTGATGAGTTGTTTGATAGAGTAGATGAAGATGCATTTTTTAGTATTCTACCTACAGCTACGCAATATAGCCGAAATGCTATTTTTTCAGGAATGACACCATTGGAAATATCCAAACAACTCCCACAATATTGGAAAAACGATGATGAAGAAGGGGGCAAAAATTTATTTGAAAAAGATTTGCTAGCGCATCAACTTTCTAAGAACTTTAAAAATCCTGTGAAGCATAGCTATTCCAAGGTGATACATATGGAAGATGGCAATCAATTGGTCAAAGATTTTAATAATCTCATGCACAATCAATTCAATGCAATTGTGTTTAATTTTGTAGATATGTTATCACATTCACGTACCGAAATGGATGTGATGAAAGAATTAGCCAAAGATGAAAAAGCTTTCCGTTCCTTGACTCTATCTTGGTTCGAACACTCCAGTTTACTATCCCTCATAAAAAAATTACAGACAAAAGATATCAATATTATTGTCACTACGGATCATGGCACGACTCAGGTTATGAAACCCTCTAAGTGCATTGGTGATCGATTGACTAGCTCGAATATTCGATATAAAGCAGGCAAGAATCTGCAATTTGTAGAGAAAGATGTCTATGCAGTGCGTAAACCAGAAGAAATTGGGCTACCTCAAGCCAATATGAGCACATCTTATATTTTTGCTAAGGAAGACGTATATCTTATATATCAAAACAATTACAATCAGTTTGTCAATTTCTTCAAAGACAGCTTTCAGCATGGCGGTATTTCACTTGAAGAAATGATAATACCAATAACAGCATATACAAACAAAAAACGTTAAGCTGCAGTGTTAAAAGATATCATAGCACAGAGTTTCCGCAATCTGAATAGCCCCGAAAGAATTGAATCGGAGGAGATAGATATAGTAATCAAAGAAATAAAAAATATCGCTAAGAAGCTATTTTTTGATGGTAAAATCAATGAGCTAAAGGACTATATATTTGATAATCCTAATCCCAATTCTAATAATATTCATGCCGTTTTTTGCCAGCATTTAACGATGATTCACGAACAGGATTTATTTTTACAAGATATTAAAAATCAAATTCGAATTAAGCTTGATAGTCAAGGACTAAATAAAGATTTAGATGGTCTATTAGCAGTCTTAGATTATAGTCATTTAAAGGGTTTTCTTTCTATGTTTAAACTATGATTCTAATCACCCCTCGTTTCTTAAAATTTTTCGCTGGTAAATATGTGAGTGCTATGGCACTTTGGCCTTTTATATTAGTGAAAAATATAGAAACAAAGGAAAGCAAAGTGACGATTCATCATGAAAAAATTCATATTCGACAACAAATTGAAATGTTGGTTCTGCCATTCTATATTGCTTATCTAGGTTTCTATTTCTATTATCGCCTCAAAGGATTCAATCATTTTACATCCTATATGAATATTCCTTTTGAAAAAGAAGCCTATTATGAAGAATCTAATTTCGAATACTTATTGAAAAGAAAATTTTGGGCATGGCGATTTTTTGTCTAAAATATTACCTGTAAACCATCATAGGCTAAAAATACATTCTCTGGTAATTCCAATTCAACTTCATCATGTTTACCCATATGGTGACTGAGGTGAATAAAATAGGTCTGCTTAGGTTTCAAAATTGAAACAATTTCTAAGGATTCTTCCAATGTAAAATGACTTGGATGATGATATTTTCTCAATGAATTGAGAACTAAAACATCTAAATTTTTTAGTTTATCCAGCTCCGTATCTTCTATAGCATTGGCATCAGTAATATAGGCTAAATTTCCTATGCGATAACCTAGGCAAGGCATGCTACCGTGCATTACCTTAATTGGTTGTATAAGGATATCTTGATATTGAAATAGAGCATTATCTATTTCAGTATAGTCAACTTTAGGGATTGAGGTATAATCGGTCTCCATAAAGGCATAGTAAAACTGCTTTTTCAAACTATCCCAGGTAAAAGAATTAGCATACAAGTCCACCTTCGTTTCATAAAGAAAATTCAGTGCTCTTATCTCATCAAAACCCGCAATATGGTCGCGATGAGGATGAGTCAGCAATATGGCATCAATCTTGGAAACATGATTCATGAGCATTTGGGTACGAAAGTCTGGACCAATATCGATGAGAAAATTGAAGTTTTGATAATGAATTAAAGCACTAGTTCGTAAACGTTTATCCTTGAAATTCTCACTATGACAAACCTCACATGGACATCCGACCATAGGAATTCCGACGGAGGTACCTGTTCCTAAAAAAAGAATTTTATTCTCCATCGAGAAAAGGAATCAGATTTTCTTCCATTTTTACAGGAAATAATTTCTCCCAAATCTTGTAAGAAGCCTCTGTTAAGCCTTGGCCTCCATGAAAGTCGATAGTTTGCATTATATCCAGTAGTTTTTGAAACTTGACATCTTCTGTAAAGTATTTATTGATAATAACTATCTTTTTATCCTTTAAGAGACAATAACCTGAATTGAAATTTCCCTTTTCATAACGGAGTGTATATCCAGCCTCTTTTATAAGTAATTCTAGCTTTTTTAAATTTCCTGTCGAAAAATTCATTATGTAAAAGTAGCAAAAAAATGCTAAGAAAACCTTCTACTTTTCCACATTTACTAAAGCAAAATTAGATAAAAATTAAGAGTATTTATGATTACAATGATAGGAAATTTCTTGTACATTTGTACAAAATTCAAATATCCACTCATGTCAGGAATGAACCTAAAATTGAAAATTTGGAGACAAGCAGATAAGAATGCTAAAGGCGAAATGAAAGATTACTCAATATCTGGAATAGAGCCCGATATGTCTTTTCTTGAAATGATGGATGTTCTCAATGAAAAATTAATCAATGAAGGACATGAGCCAGTGGCATTTGACCACGACTGTAGAGAGGGAATTTGTGGTATGTGCAGCTTGCATATCAATGGTCGCCCTCATGGTCCGGATGATAGAGTTACCACCTGTCAGCTTCATATGAGAAAGTTTAAAGACGGTGATACTATATACATCGAACCATGGAGAGCCAAAGCTTTTCCTGTAGTAAAAGACCTCGTGGTAGATAGAAGTGCATTTGATAGAATTATTCAAGCTGGTGGATACGTGAATGTCAATACTAGTGGTAGAACTATAGATGCGAATGCTATTCCTATCCCTAAGAAAGATGCTGATCTTTCTTTTGAAGCGGCTATGTGCATAGGTTGTGGAGCATGTGTAGCGGCATGTAAGAATGCCTCTGCTATGTTATTTACTTCTGCTAAAATATCGCAACTAGATTTATTGCCGCAGGGTAAGGTAGAATCAGGCGAGCGAGCGCTCAAAATGATAGCCCAAATGGATGCCGAAGGCTTTGGAAATTGTACCAATACAGGCGCATGTGAAGCAGAATGTCCCAAAGGCATATCACTTAGCAATATAGCTCGTATGAATCGTATTTATGCTGGTGCAGCTATTGCTGAAGCGTAATCTAATTAAATCATTTTATAGTCTCACAGAGAATCAACTATGTTCGTAGACGAGTTCAATCAAATATTAGCACAACCTATACCAGCATTGATGGTGGTATTAAATCTCATCGTTATAGAAAGCCTCTTATCTCTAGATAATGCTACCGTATTAGCAATCATGGTAAGACCTCTTCGCGAGGACCAACGAGATAAGGCTCTTAAATATGGAATTATTGGAGCTTATGTATTTAGAGGCTTGGCCTTAGTTTTTGCATCCTTTATCATTAAAATATGGTGGCTAAAGCCTCTAGGTGGTCTTTATCTTTTATATATGGTTTTCGATTGGTGGAAAGGGAAACAAGATAAATATGAAGATGAAGTGCACGAGGTTGAGAAAAGCGCATTTCATCATTTTTTGGAGAAATATCTAGGCGTTTTCTGGACGACCGTGCTTATGGTAGAACTCATGGACATCGCCTTTTCTATCGATAATGTATTTGCTGCGGTAGCATTTACACCCAATATTCTTTTGGTCATAGTTGGAGTATTCATAGGTATATTATCTATGCGTTTTGTCGCTCAGTATTTCAATAAAATGATAAACCATTTCCCATTTCTAGAGACCTCTGCTTTTATTGTTATTTTTATTTTAGGTCTTAAACTCACGTTTTCTATTTACGAACATTTTTATAAGGACAGCGCACTCACGAAAGCTATGACAAGTCATACTGCCGAGACCGTATTATCTTTACTTACGGTTTTAATCTTCGTGGTGCCTATTATTACTTCCAAATTGTTTAATTTTCCGATGCGAGGTAAATGAATACCAAAATTCAACATCTGGTGGCACTCGGCACCGAATTGAAGAAATTATCGATTGACCAAGATTTTCTATGGAGTGTAGAATCTCAAAACCCTTGGTTTATTCCGGACTTCACGAAATTGAGTTTAGAGAGTATCACCAATAATTTTCTACAAACAGATAAACTGGATGCTTGGCTAGGGCATTATGCGGTTAAAGAAAAAGGTTCGTTGGGTATTATTCTTGCGGGTAATATACCTATTGTAGGATTTCACGATATACTCTGTAGTTATTTTTGTTCGGAAAAAATAGAAATCAAATTATCATCTAAAGACTTAAAACTTACCCCTCACATTTTAAAGTTATGGACAGATATAGACCCTCTCTGGAAAGAACGATTATCTATAGTAGATCGGTTAGGTAGTTGCGAAAAAATAATAGCTACAGGCTCAAATTCTGCCTACAACTATTTCGAACAATATTTCGGTAAATATAAAAATATACTCCGTAGAAATCGTACTTCGGTAGCTATTGTGCCTAAGGATATATCAAATGAAGAACTCAATTTTTTAATTGATGATATTTTCATTTATTTCGGTCTTGGATGTAGAAATGTATCCAAGTTGTGGATTGAAAAAGGTTTTGAATTATCCAGAATTTTTGAGGCGAGCGAGCGCTATAATAGCTTTTTTAATCATGTAAAATACATGAATAACTATGATTATCAGCGTACCCTACTATTGCTCAACAAGGTGCCGCATTTAAGCAATAATTTTCTAATGCTCAAAGAGGATAAGAGCCTCTTCTCACCTATTTCGGTATTGAATTATGAAAGCTTCGAAGATATAAAAGAAGTAAAGTCTTTATTAGCAGCTAATCAGCAAGATATTCAGTGCATAGTCGGACGTGATTTTGTCCCATTCGGCCAGACTCAGCAACCTGCATTATCAGACTATGCTGATGGCGTCGATACTATGAATTTCCTCCTAAGCAATGAATAGACCAATTTTCATCATAGGGTTTATGGGTGCTGGCAAGACTACACTAGCTAAAGAATTGGCGAAAATATACAAGGTAGACCATAGGGATAGTGATGAGGAAATTGCAAGGAATGAAGGAATTTCAATTCAAGATATTTTTCATACCTATGGCGAAAGTTATTTTAGAAATCTAGAAAAAAACTGGCTAGAAACAATAGATAAAGTTCCCGCTGTAATTAGTTGCGGTGGTGGCATGCCATGTTTTCATGACAACATTTTGAAAATGAAGCGTATTGGGGAGGTAATTTACCTTAATGTATCGAATGAGGAGTTAATTAATAGGGTAAAAATGGATAATTCTAGACCATTATTAATTGATAAAAGTGTAGATGACATTATTGAGTTAAAAAAACGAAGAGAAAAACTATACTATAGCATGTCTGATAGAATTATTTATTCACTTGAAGATCTGATTTAGTGTTTTCAATAACTCATAAAATTGTTTTAACAACAAAACATTCTTTCATCCTAAATTTGCTTCATCAATGGCAGCACTCGAAGATTTAGTTAAAAGTTTTAAGAAAAAAGAAATTAAAGGCACCTATATATTTTATGGGGAAGAGCCTTTTTTTATCGATTACTTAGCTGAATTACTCATTGAAAATGCGCTTGAAGAAAGTGAGCGGAGCTTTTGCCAAAACATTTTCTATGGTCGCGATGTGCAGATGGGTTCATTGCGAGACCTCTGCATGACCACTCCCATGTCATTTACAGCCAATCCACGACAGCTCGTGGTGGTGCGCGAGGCACAAGATTGTGCTAAGAAAATGGATATATTATATAAATATCTAGAAAAACCCATCGAATCGACCATACTAGTTTTAGTATTTAAAAATACGAAAACGCTTGACAAAAAAATGCCTACCAAACAAGCCACGGTTTTCAAATCGGAGCTGTTGAAAGAAAAAGATATGCCTAAGTGGATACAGAGCGAATTTAAAGCTGCTGGTTATACTATTCAGGCAGATGCTGTGCAGACTATAATAGAATACTCTGGTACTAATCTCGAACGTATTCATAATGAAGTTCAGAAACTTATCATCTCCCATAATCCTGAAAAACCAATAACATCCCAGGATATTCAGCAGAGTTTTGGCATTATGAAAGACTATGCCATTTATGATTTCACCACCGCTGTTGGCGAAAAAAATGCTAAAAATGTTTTCAAGATATTAGACTATTATGTCAAGAATGAAAAGACATGGCCTTTTGAACTGCTCGTTGGAATTCTTTTTCCATTTTTCAAAACACTATATCAGATCAAACTTAGCCAGCGAGTAAAAATGAGTGTGCAGGATTTGGCAGCAGAAATTGGTATATCTTCGAATGCAATATGGCAATTAGATAAGCAACAAAAATTTGCAGGTAAATATACTATAGCTCAGCTTGAAAATGCATTGACTACCCTTGCGGAATATGATATGCGCAGAAAGGGTATGACTGGATCTACCTTGACTTACAGGGAAATTTTATTTGAAATGGTGCTGAAGATAATTAGTTAGTTGTTTTTATTCCCAATTGGTTTATAAAACACAATCACAGGTTAAAACTCGGTAAAAAGGTTATGACTATTACCAAGTAGGTCTATTTTTTTATAAGTAAAAAATGGGAAGAAGCCTTTCAACTCCTTCCCACAACCTAAAACATAAAACCTAGAAAAAATTAATCTGGGATGGTAAAATTCACAGGGAGTTCTACATTCACTTTTACTTTATGCCCATTATTGCTACCTGCTTTCCATCTAGGCATTGCATTGATAGCCTTCAAGACTTGTTGATTAAAAGATTCTCTATCCTTAACTTTCAAATGAATATTTGATATGCTCCCATCTTCGTTCACCACAAATCCTACTACAACCTTGCCAGAAGTGATACCTAAGTCTTTCTCAAATGCAGGGAATTCGCAGCGGCTACCCATATATTTACCTAAATCTCCTGGAAATTCTGGATCATCAGTTACAATATCATAAATCGTATTTGGATCAAAGTCACTTGTTCCAAGATTAGAACCTGCTACGACAGGGTCAGGGCTGGGTTGTCCTATAACACTTCCAGTATGATCAGTAACATCAGACTGTAAGTCGCTATCTATTATATCTTTCATTGTTTTATCATCCGTTGCTGGAGGATTATCGACTATGGTAGGAGCTACATTCATAATCGTAGAAATATCTTGCTGGGCTTGAGGTAGGTCTATTTTGGGTTTATCTATCACTACGTTTGTCATTTCGGTAGGATCATAAATTCTACCATCGATTGGCGGATCCGTATTTACTATAATATAATTGCCTATCCATCTTTCATAGGACTGTGCTATTATTATAATACTTAACACCGAACCAAAAAACAAAATCAATGCCCTCCTTAGTCTATGCTCATAAGCTTGACGAAGCTCATAAGCTCCATAATTTTTATTTTTACCTCTGAATAGGAGATCATCTAGACTCCCGTATTGCGCAATTTGCATGGTTGTGGTCATATTATATGGATTTAAATTCAAACTTATAACGGAAAACACTTTTTAAAAAGTATCCAATTTTGTTGCAAGAAATTTCTATATTTTTACAAAAAAGAAAATAATCACTTTATGAACTATATTCTCAGAAATGTAACTCTAGTAAATGAATACAAAAAAACACAAGGCGATATAGTTATCAAAAACGGACGTATTGAAAAAATTGATAGCCATATAACTATACCCTATACCGCAACAGAAGTCAATGCCGAAGGATTATTATTATTGCCCGGTGTTATAGATGATCAAGTGCATTTCCGTGAACCAGGATTGACGCATAAGGCTAATATAGAAACAGAATCGAGAGCAGCAGTGCTAGGTGGTGTAACCTCTTATATGGAAATGCCCAATACTAATCCTGCTACCTTGACTAAGGAAAAATTAGAAGAAAAATTCGCTATAGCTTCTAAAACCTCTTATGCGAATCATTCCTTCTTCTTCGGAGCAAGTAATGATAATATTGAAGATATAAAGCGATTGAATCCATTGGATGCCTGCGGAGTCAAGATTTTTATGGGTAGCTCTACAGGCAACATGCTCGTAGATGATGAAAAAGCACTCTCTGATATTTTTGAATTTTCGCCGACTATTATTGCCACACATTGTGAAGATGAAGCCATGGTGGTAGCTAATAAAGAAAAATATAAGAACGAGCATCATGCAGCTTTTCATCCCATAATTCGGGATAGAGAGGCATGTATAGCCTCTTCTAAAAAGGCGATAGAACTTGCGAAAAGGTATAATTCCAGATTACATATTCTGCATATTTCCACCAAGGAAGAGGTGGAGCTTTTTGAAAAAATACCAATGAAGGACAAAAGGATAACCGCTGAGGCTTGTGTACATCATTTATGGTTTTCGGATAGTGATTATGAAAAATATGGGAATCAAATCGTGTGCAATCCTGCTATCAAATCAGCCGAAGACCGAGAAGAAGTCTGGAATGGATTGATTAATGGCAATATCGATGTCATAGCAACTGATCATGCACCTCACACGTGGGAAGAGAAATCTGGAGTCTATCCCAACTGTCCATCGGGTGTTCCTCTCATTCAGCATACTCTCCTCATGATGCTAGAACAAGTAGGTCATGGTAAAATGAGTATCGAAATGATGGTAGATAAGATGAGTCATAAAGTAGCTGAACTCTTTGACATAAAGGATAGAGGTTATATTCGAGAAGGCTATTTTGCGGATTTAGTATTGGTGAACCCAAACAAGAACTATACCGTAACTAAGGATAATATTGCTTATAAATGTGGCTGGAGTCCCTTCGAAGGTTATAGTTTTTCAAATAGTATTGATTATACGTTTGTGAATGGCATCTTGATGCAAAAATTTGGAGAAATACAAAATGACATAAGAGGAAAGCGGTTGGAATTTAACAGATAATTAATTATTGAATTGAGACATAAGAAAATCATATTAGGTTCGGGGTCTCCTCGCAGAAAAGAACTATTGGCTGCTATATGGCATGGAGAAATAGAAGTAATCAAATCGGATATTGAAGAGATATATCCAAACGATATTGCTCTGGAGAAAATCCCTATTTATCTTGCGAAATTAAAAGGCGATGATTTAAAATCTAAAGTAAATCTCAAGGAACATATTCTCATCACAGCCGATACCATAGTTCTATGTGAAGGCAAGGTGCTAGGGAAACCGCATGATATAATGGAAGCTAAATTAATGCTACAATTTCTCTCAGGGAAAGTTCACCAAGTGCATACAGGTATCGCTATCTATGATAACAATGAATGTAGGGAAATAGAAGAAAAAACAGATGTCCATTTTGGAAAGTTGAATGAAGGAGATATTGATTTCTATCTCGAAAACTACCAACCTCTTGATAAGGCAGGCTCTTATGGCATACAAGAATTTATAGGCATGATAGGTATTGAAAAAATAGTTGGCTGCTATTATAATGTCATGGGGTTGCCAACTAGTAGAGTGTGGGGGGAGTTAGGAGTAATTTTGGATTAACTTTGCTATATTATACACGTTAAGGAAGAAATTTAACGAATCTTAAAGTCTAATCTTTGTAAAACCTCCTATTGCCTAACATAAACACCATTCCGCAAATTATCAAAACAACCCCTATAGCAAAGTCCATATAGGAATAATCCAAAGGGATAAAGTCTTGCGAATGCTCGATAACTAGAATGTCAAATGGTTTGTTACTACTTCGAGGAAGCATCCTCACAAAGTCTCCCATGAATGTCCATAAGACAACCACGCAGCCTAGTCCCATCAGAATACTAGAAACTAACTTACCTTGAATAATTTCATTGCTATCATCTCGATATAAAAGAAACCAACCAAGTATAATCATTAATATCGAAATAATACAAGGCGCTATGACTGGGCCATACCATGGTAATGGAATAAGAAAGAGAATATCCCATTCAAATAAACTGGCCGGCCATTGGATAAAGACATAAAGAAATATATAATAGAAGATATCCCAGATACCAAAGCCAATAAGAAACCATGCAAAGCGTGTAGAAAAATTACGCCCTGCGATATAACCTACCGTCCATAGCATAATAATAGTAGCGGCTTCTCTAGCTAGCTCTGTAGCAATGACAATAGGCTTCATACCTACTAATGGAAAATGAAAGCCATCAGGGTATAATAGCTCTCGAAGATAAATAACAACAGCTGATTCGAGCATAGCCATAGAGATAAAGAAAACGATGAGGTGAAGGGATTTTTTCATGATAATTGGATTGATGGGTTATTTAGTATTTCATTAGTGTCCGCGTTTTCTTGATACTTACTTTGCGTTTTCACTTTAGACAAGATAGATTCAAGTAATGGTAGCATATTATTTAAGCTTTGAGTCTTGATAATTATATTCCATAATGGCTCAAACTTTTTCCAACCTCCACTATAAAATAAATGTTTCAATTTATGCTTGACAGAATCATGATGCAAACTAGCCTTCAAAATATTCTCCCAAGAATAAAATTCGTTATATGCCCAATCATACCCATTTTTTAATTCCTCTGCTGTTAAGAAATTTGTCTTATATACTACATGACGCGTATCATATAAATCCCAATTCCTAGTTAGAATGCGACTTTCCACTTCCATTTTCTTAAATAGTCTAGTGCCAGGATATGGAGTTTGTATATGGTAGGTAGATGTGGTAATAGCATTTTTTACACCCCAGTCCACCGTGCGCTTAAATACATCCTTATCATCATCATCCATACCAAAAACAAAGCTGCCGTTAATCATCACTCCGAGAGAATGTAGCCTATTAACAGCTTTTACATAGTCTTTTTCCATATTTTGTTTTTTATTACTTTGCTTTAAATTCTGCGGAGAAAAAGTTTCAAAACCGACAAACAAACTTCGCAACCCAGAATTGGCAGCCTTTTCTATTAAATTGCCATGTAAAATAGAATCAATAGTAGCCGCAGCTTGAAATACCCTATTCATTCCTTTCATGCCTTCAAAAAGCTCTGTTGCAAATTTTCCATTTCCCAGCAAATGATCATCCAAAAAGTAAAGATGCTTACCAGGCAATCTGTCAATTTCGGCAAGTGCCTTATCTACCTGTAGTGTATAGAAAGATTTTCCTCCTTCAAAAAAAGCATCTTTATAGCAAAAATCGCAATGATGCGGGCACCCCCGTGTCACTACAATAGAATTAGGGACTAAATATAAATTTCTTTTTATTAAATCACGACGAATAGGTGGTGCATGTTCTAAAGTTCTTTTTTTAGATTGATATAATTTTTTAGGACATCCGTTTTTAAAATCTCGAAGAAACTCCGGAAAGGTTTCTTCCCCTGGTCCTATGAAAATAGAATCTGCATGCGGCGATGCTTCATCAGGAAGGGATGTTACATGAAGCCCGCCTAGTATTACATAAGACCCTTTAGCTCTATAATCATCCGCTATTTTATAAGCACGATAAGCATTGGTAATATAGACTTGTATGACGACCAGATCTGGTTGATCATTTAGATTTAATACTTCAACATGCTGATCTTGAATTTCAACCTCATCATCAGGACTTAGATAAGCAGCTAAAGTAGCTAAACCAAGAGGAGGAAAAAGTGAGTACTTAATTGGTCTCCAAAAGGGACTTTCTGCTTCCGCTAAAGCGGGTAATATCATTTTTACCTTCATTTTTAGCTATTTTTTTGTAGTGAAATATTTCTAAACACATACCAAAACAAAAACTGTATAGCCCCATAGATTAAGGTAAAACCGTAAGCTGCGGGATAATTCATAGGATGGATAAGTTTATGTCCACAATCTAGAATGACAGCCATAGGATGGATAATGGCATCCCAGCTATTCCAGCGCAATTCCCGTCCCATATATACTCCAAACCCAGAAACGAAGGCAAGGAATATGAAGCTTGGAAGTATCCAGCGACTGGAAACTAGTTTGGATAAAATCTTCTCTAACTGAATTAAACTCATGGTAGAATAGATGAGTCCCATGACGCTATAACTAAATAGTATGACGACATCAAACCAAAAAGGCACTATTGCGCGAGGCTTGAGGTGTATTAAGTCTGTCACAAGGTAAATAGCATTTGGTAGAAATAAGACACAAATTGCCATTAGACCATAAAACTTTAATTTATCTTGAATATTGACCCTAGTCAATTTACTAGAAGTAATATAGGGAATCCAAGCCAAGAAAAGATTCCATATTAGGAATATGAGTTTAATGTTTTGCGCATAGAGCATACGAGCTAGAACGAGTGAAATACAAAAGAGGGCGAGGAGATTGAGTTTATTCTTCATATGTTATTATTTTTACTAGTTTAAAAAATTACTTGATGCTTAAATTGATTTCATACTAAATGAATGTGAAAGCATTCAGCAAAGAGAAATCCTGATATGAAATATAAAGGGATCATACATATAAAAGAGAATATAGCATATAAGATCTCATGCACACAGTTTTCATTTCTTGTTTTGAGGAAACTATAAAGAATAGTACAATGTGCTAGAATACCCATGATAGAAAAACCTAAAAGAAGTATCGACATAAGTTGCATATAATCATTTCCAGCCATACTAATTCTGAATATTATAAATCCGATCATAGTCAAGGGTAAGCAAAGCGTGGCTAAATATAAATACCACTTATTTATTGAATATTTCATAATGAGTTATTTCATTAAGTTATTATTTACTTTGGATTTGGTTATGCAAAAAGATTGCCACTCTTGGTTCCACATATCTCCATCAAATTTCTTCACTTTATTTATAAATAATTCTCTAGGGGTATTATGAAAATCATAGCTATAGATAGCACTCGTTCGTTCGTCATGCGTGCTATCTAAATAATTATTATACTCTAATTTATCTTTAAAGAAATGTTTCTGCAATAGTGGCAATCCAGTATGATCTAGAGATAATAAATAAGCATAATCAATATGATTATCTTTATTATATCTCAAATTGTTATCTGTAATAATATAATCCCAGTCAATACAACCTAACAAAACTAAAACTACATAAGCAATCCATGTATTTTCGCGAAAAAGAAAAAAGTTTGTCTTGTTCATATGTATTTTATAGAATGTTAAACATAGACCTAGCGCAGCTAAGAATAGAAATGTAAAAACACCTAGCCGCTTATAGGTAAGCCCGAATTGATCGACATATTGAATACTTTTGTAAAGACATAACATAGCTAGTACAAAGTTTTGTACCACCCACATATAAGCCACAATTTTTATGTACTTCGCATTCTCTACAAAATTTAAGCGAGAACTAAAAAAATACATAATCAGCGCTATAGCTAAAAAGATAGAAAATACAAGTGCATTGACACTTTGATGCAAAAAGCTAGTGTAGCTAAGCCCTTTTGGAAGTATTTGCTCTATAAATAGATAGCGAATATCAATGCTATTATTGAGACCTATGACTACATTTAGAAGTAGGAATACTGCAACAGCTACATAGATTTCACTCCTTATACTAAGGAAACCAAAAAATGATGAATGACTATAGTTTTCAGATTTTGTAAGATTATCGGATATAGTTTCATCCATCATTATCAACTTGTCGATAGCACGTGGCTTTATGATACCCATACTTATGAAAAATGAATACATAAGAAAAAGTGCAAATCCAACGGATACAAAATTTAAATTAAAATGAGATACGTAATCAGCTAGGATAGGATTAGACATAGAGTATATACCGAAAAATATAGCAGCTATAATGATTGGAATTATTGTAAGTAGAATATATTTTACAACTTTACCATAGCCACTCAATGAGAAAAATTGAAATGTAATTACATAAATAAACATTTTCAAAGGCAAAACTAGATAGGAGTAAATACCATTCAAGAATGCAATGAGCAAGGATGATTTGATTGAAGCTGCCAAGCTTATCAATATGATAATTGAAACTTTATTCATCATTACATGATACCATGATCCATAATAGAAACTTGTAAATCCTGTAATGACAGTGCCTAGAGCAACGGTAGCAAATTTCAAATTCCTGGTTAATGACTTATCTCTGAATAGAAATATTCCTATCACGACTAGACTAAATATAAAATAATTTATGCCATAGTCTTGATGGTAAAATAAATAAGAGTAAATAATAGCTAATGATACTACGATGATATCATCTGCATAATTCTGTTTTACATTGTTTTCTTCTTCTGGCATAGAAATAGTGTTGTACATTGTTTATAAATTTATTGGGTTAGAAAAATTTGAGAATTCTTGCTTCTTCTTGCTCTTCTTGTTCTAGCAAGACAATTCTGCGGTGAATCATGATAAGCGGTATCATGCTCACTACGCCGAAACTACAATCTATCAATTGCCACCAAAAAGGAATACCGCGTATGGCACCCATAGTGAAGGCTAAAGGAAAAATTAATAAACTCACAAGCATCGCCCATTCGATAACCCATATATTCTTCACAGGATCTACCCACACACCATAGAAGCTGAGGGCTATGACATAATGAGCAAAGGCAAGCCAGTCATATCCATATAGGAGAAATTGGGGTGAAGCTTTAATTTGTAAATGTACATGATGAATCCAACCATGAATGGTGTGCCAAGATAATGGCACTACCTCATTTAACCATGCGATGCCCTCAGGTACTATCATTGCCGTAGCTCCACTAATGATTAAAGCTATGACATATACTGCTATCAATGCTTTAATTTCAAACCTATTTGTGAACGATTGTTTTTTTTCTTTTTTCATTGTTTTAATTTTAAATTTTTAATATAAAGTACTTTGTATTTCAAAGTTTATTTTCAAAAATAAAACCCCGAAGGGTTGTTGCCACGAATTCACGAATTTTATCTAAATCTCTATATACATTATCATCAGAGAGTTGCAGAGTAGGCTAAATAAAATATTTTTATACTTAAACTTTGTCTCTTTATCTCTCTCCAAAATATTATCATTTATTACTTTACAATCATTTTCAAATTTTCAAATTGTTGCATTTTCAAATTGATTCATCTTCACATTTTCACATCAACCTTTTATCAAATCCTCCAGCGCTTTCAAGTGAAATAAAAACTCTTTAGTACCTGTTTTAGTCGCCTTGTAGGTTGTTTTCGTCTTTTTGCCTACAAACTCTTTCGTCACCTCGATATAACCTATCTTCTCCAATGCCGCAGCATGACTGGCAAGATTGCCATCAGTCACTTCTAGAATATCTTTCAAGGTCAAAAAATCCATACTATCATTGACCATAAGACTCGACATGATTCCTAAGCGGATTCGATTCTCAAAGTTCTTATTCAAATTTTCTATGGGATTCTTCACTTTTTAATGTTGAATTTTTAATTCTTAATTTTAAATAGTTGGTCTGATCTGTTTATTATCCTCTTATTATTCAAAATTTAAAATTCTTAATTACTAATTAATGTTATCCATGTTTCTTATACATATACCATCCATAGACAATATGCAATATTCCAAATCCAATCACCCAAAATATAATTCCATATCCGATAAAATACATCGATATCAAGCCAAGAATGATTTCAGAAATTCCTAGGTAGCGAACTTCTTCCAATGTATATTTAGAACCATTCAATAAGGCCAGACCATAAAAGATCAAAGTACACGGACCTATTAAGGCGAAAAGTCCATATTTCAGTAATAGTAAACAAAACAAACCGCCTGTAGCTAATGGAATAGCTAAATTTACCAATAATCTCCAAGTAGTGTGATGCCATACTTGTAACCCTTTTCGTTTAGCCTTGCGTGTAGTAAAAAATATTCCACATCCTATAGAGAGTATTAAAATAGTGCCAGCTATTAATATACCATATATGACCGTGTTCCAATCTAGAATTATCAGTCGAGTATGATTCGAAGTCAAAATATCAACGCCCAATTCATTGAGACAATAGTAGTAAAACACTCCAGCCCCAGTCAAAGCAAAAAAACCTGCAAATACTCCTGATAATCCACTTAGCGATATAAATCTCGAAGACTTTTCCATGATATCTCGTATATCGGTCAATTGTTTCAAATGCTCATTCTGTGTCATATTTTTAATTTTTTAAAGTGCTTTGCAATGCAAAGTTAATGTATTATTTTTAATTGTCAAGAGTTTTTTTTGAAAAAAATTATTTTTATCATGTGAATTTAGATATCATTATTAACACAATCAATAGCTTATCATCACTTTTAGACTTTGCCTTTTTTGCAATACCCATTTATTTTGTGCTTTCAAAATGGAATAAATTTTATAAAGCTAGTTTTTTAAGTCTTCAATTTATAAGATGGGCATTGATTGTAATCGCCAGTATTAATCTAATTTTTTGGTTGAAAGAATTTGCACACTATTGGTTCAATGGTATAGATCAGTATGCTCTTTATGACGAGCAAGTCGCATTTTACAATCGTGCCTTAGGGGAATACTGGTATCTCTATTGGATTATGCAGATTGGCAATACCATTTTTCCTCTCCTACTTTTAATAAACTATTTTGGGAAAAGATATTTTTGGGTTTTTGCTTTTTTATTCTTTTTCAAATTTGGAATATTTATGGAACGTTCTATAATAATACTGACTTCTTTTCACAGGGATTTTCTTCAGTCTAATTGGACTTATAATCATTTTGAACTTGAATTAATCTGGATATTTAAAGCCATAATTTTTACAATGAACCTTCTACTGATTGCAATATTTATTAATTATGTTAATCAGAAATTTAGGTTAAACAAAAAAAATCTGCATTGAAATTCCATGCTTAATTCAAATTACTATATCTTTGCTTTTCAATAAATAAAGACCTCGTGACTCTGAATAAAAGTTTTAGATTCCCCACAAATCGCCAAAGTGAAAGCATAGCTTCGCATAAGGACGGATATCTATTTCTATTTAGAGTTAGAATAAAGGTGTAATTTCAAACTCAATTTCATAATACAAATAGATAAGCGTCCACCAAAATCGGACGCTTTTTTATTGCCAATAATTAAAATAAATGTTAAAAATTAAAATGCAAAACCAAAAATAAATGGATAATAACCTTGAAACAAAAAAATAAGATTGAAAGTTAAACTAGCGTTTTTCAATCTGTTATCTAAAATGCAGAACTATTCCGCGAATAGAATGGATGAGTCTATGCCATATTTTTATCACAATTAATTGATTTTCTTCTATTTATAAAATTTTTTCTCTTGACAATTCAAAAAATAGTTTCATATTTGCACTCGAATTTTTTAAAAAGTAAAAAGATAAAATAAACACCAATAAAATAATCCAAGTCATGAATCTAATATTTAACCCTAGTACTAACTCTCATATGAGCTATCGCTTAGAGCAGGATGTGCTATGGGCTAGAAATATGAGTAGAGGAAAACCGCACGATGTCTTTTGGACTAAAACTTACTTCTTGAAGAAAGTAAATTATATAAAGAAAGACACCTCCGATAAGGTGTCTTTTTTTTGTCCAATATCAAATAATAGCAAAGTCAAAACGAAAACAAAACTCGCTGCGGAGAGGAGTAATCCGACTCCTCTCTTTATAAAATCTTCTATAGCTTAAAAGGTAGAGCATCCCACTTTTAATGGGAAGGTTGATGGTTCAAACCCATCTAGAAGAACAAAAGGAAGGAAGATTGACAGAGAGGATTATTGTGCATCACTGCTAACGATGTGAGTTCAAAAAGCTCCGTAGGTTCGAATCCTACATCTTCCGCATGAAGCCCAGAAAGATAACGGAGGTTGTTTAGATGCTTTGGGAGCATAAGGTCGCAGGTTCGAATCCTGCTTTCTGGACATATAGGTAAATAGAATAATGAGAATCCATTGGTCTCCAAAACCAAAAATGATTGTTCAAATCCATCTTTACCTGCAAATGGAAATATAGCTCAGAGGAAGAGCGATAGATTGTTAATCTATTGGTCGGTGGTTCGAGTCCATCTGTTTCCGCCAAATAGATCTGACTGAAATCAGGGAAGAAAAATGTATAGAAATTTGATCTTGTCTTGTAATGCAATTGGTTAGCATACTAGATTTTGACTCTAGAAATATTGGTTCGAATCCAGTCAAGATAACAAATGGTCTATTGGGGAAGAGGTTATCCTATCTGACTGTCTATCAGGTGTCGTCGGTTCGAATCCGTCATAGACCGCCATGCCTCGTTAGAATATAGGTAGTTCATTCGGTTTTCTACCGAAAGAAAAGGGTTCGAGTCCCTTACGAAGTGCAAAAGGAAATGTAGTTCAATTGGATAGAATAACAATCTTCTAAATTGTTTGGTGATGGTTCGAATCCATCCATTTCCACTGTGAAGCTAGCTTAAAAGGAAAAGCACCAGACAGTGAATCTGGAAGATAGAGTTCGAATCTCTGCTTCACCCATGAAAAGGAATAGTAGTGTACGGGTGTGCATGCTAGTTTGAAAAGCTAGAGGTAAAAGTTCAACTCTTTTCTATTCCACAAAGTGTTCTTTGGCATAGTTATTTTACAAAAAACACTCAAGATATCAAACAAGTCTTGTTGGGTGATTTCTATATCACTATTGTAGTCATTTTGCAGAGATGTATGATCTAAGACTATTCAACTTGATTTGAAGGGTTCGTCTTTGTCCCAAAACAAAGATACCACGCTGTGAGTCATGGGTTCGAATCCCATCTAGGTCTTGCGCTTAGTAGTTCAGTAGGTAAGAACAATAGCATCAAATGTCGCGGGTTCGAATCCCGTCAATTTCCTTATTAGGAAGTTGTAGTTCAGTGGTAGAACGCTACGCTCTTAACGTAGTAAAATCAGGTTCAAAAAACCTAAAGGAAGAGCCGCTTACTCTATAAATCAAGCACCTTCTTGGGCATTCAATGGGTTTTGTCAGTCTATAGTGTGGATGAATTGTAGTGACTTAATAGTTAGTTTAACTGACTTGTAAATGCTACTACATTTCATTCGCTTTATTGACAATCGTGAATTGGTTTAGCAAAATTAGCTTAAGTAGTCCACATTTGAGTAAGCGATTATTTTACAATTTCTAATTCAAATTCAAGATTACCACTACTATTTTTCCACCCATCATGATGATAAAACTTCATTGAATTCCCTTTTTTTTTCACTCATTAAATTTAATTATATGTTACACTTTACACAAGTTAAGGCTTATGAAGTAGCCTTACAATTTAAAAACAACCGATTAGTCAATGTATTGACAGAAGGTAAATATTGGAATTTCGGATTCAATATGGAGACATACATTTACAACACCTTAGATTTTGCATTTACTCCCACCTTACCGATTTTAATTATGATAGAAAATTTGAGCTTAAAAAGTTTATTAAACATTTTTGAAGTCAAAGAAAATGAAATCATGGTGGTGAAAATCAATGGGAATATTTTTAAGGTTTATAAAACTGGTATCTATGCTTTCTGGAAAATCAATAATAAAGCAGAATTTATCATTTTAAACACTTCTGATACTAATCCGATTAAGTTATTAGATAGAGCCACCTTGGAAAATCCTCAATTGAATTATTTCATCAGAAAAAAAACAATCGAAAATTATCAAATAGGACTATTATATGTTGATGGCAAATTGACGACTAATTTAGAATCTGGAACCTATTACTGGTTTATGAATCCTACATCTATTGAAGTCAAATCTATCGATACCAGATTTATACCATTAGATATCGTAGGACAGGAAGTCTTATCTAAAGATAAGGCTACCTTGAGAATCAACTTTTATGCACGATACAGGGTGAATGATCCTGTTAAAGCAGTATCCAATTCGAAAGAATTTGAGAAGCAAATTTATGCTACTGCTCAAATTGTTTTGCGGGAAGCTATTAGTAATTTGACAATAGATGAATTAATGGTTCAAAAAACTACCATAGGAAACGATATTTTATCTGAATTACAAACTCGTACCGAAAAATTCTCCATTGAGTTTAGTGAAGCTGCTATTCGTGACGTCATCTTACCTGGTGAGATGCGTGAAATTATGAACCAGGTTTTGATAGCTGAGAAAAAGGCTCAAGCCAACATCATCATGCGAAGAGAAGAAACCGCTTCAGTACGAAGTATGTTGAATACCGCTAAGTTGATGGAAGAAAATCCTACCTTATGGAAATTGAAAGAGATGGAATATGTCGAAAAAATTGCAGACAAAGTAGGAGAAATTACCATCTCTGGTAAGGATAATGTCTTAAATCAATTGCGCGAAATATTTGTAAAGTAATACCATAAGCGTATTAGTAATAGTCCAATGTCGCATGGCTCATTGCACTAAACAAATACAGCTACGGCATTTACCATAGCAAGGTTTTAAAATGGATTGGACCATTTTAAAACCGCTATTGGTATAACAATGTCTACAGAACACGTGCTGACTAGATGCCAAAAAATAATCATGGTATCTAGTCAGTTTTATTTATTTTTAGATATTACACACATGAAAAAATTAACAGGTCAAGACTTAATTGATCTTGGATTTAAAGAAGGAAAAGAGATTGGTATAGCCTTGGCGATTATCGAGTCAAATTTTTTAGATATCAAATCTAAAACGCTAATCGTCATATTGAAAAGAATTTTGAACAAGCCCATTAATTTCATGAAAGATGAGATTTGGAATCCACTTGCGCAGGCATTGCTTTCTCAGGAAAAAGAAAATAATCCGAATTGTATCGCTCTGAATGAAATTTCCAAAAGCTATCCAGTCTATGGTGCAAATTATATCGAAGACGGTGCTCTAAAGCAGATGGATATTGCTATGCGACTTCCGATTGCAGTAGGTGGAGCATTAATGCCTGATGCACATCAGGGTTATGGACTACCCATAGGAGGTGTATTAGCCACGAGAAATGCTATCATTCCTTATGGTGTAGGTGTAGATATTGGTTGCAGAATGGCACTTTCCATTTATGACATATCAGAAGGATTTTTTCAAAGCAATTTATCTCAATTCAAAAGAGAACTAATAGCAAATACTCAATTTGGTGCTGGTGCTGGTTTTGTTTCAAAATTTAGATCTGAACATAAAATACTTGATTCAAAAATCTTTGAAGAGTTAGATTTTGTGAAAAGTTTAAAAGATAAGGCATGGTCTCAATTAGGTAGTTCTGGAGGAGGCAACCATTTTGTGGAATTTGGTATTATAGAATTTGAACACGATGATTTAGATATTCATAAAGGAAAATATTTAGCTCTATTAACGCACTCGGGTTCCAGAGGAACAGGTGCTATGATTGCAAATCATTATACTAAACTAGCTCGAGAAGTTTGTAAGCTCCCTGATGAAGCGAAACATCTTGCCTATTTTGATTTGGATTCAGATTTAGGAAAAGAATATTGGCTAGCGATGAATTTTGCTGGAGACTATGCTTCTGCCTGTCATGAAGTGATTCATGAAAAAATAGCCAAAGCGATAGGCGCAAATGTTTTAGCAATGGTTGAAAATCATCATAATTTTGCATGGAAAGAAATCTGGAATAGCGAAAAAGTGATAGTTCACAGAAAAGGAGCTACTCCTGCAGGTAAAGGTACTCTTGGAATTATTCCTGGATCTATGACTGCACCTGGCTTTTTAGTGAGAGGGAAAGGTGAAACAAACTCCATCAACTCAGCCTCGCACGGAGCAGGTAGACAAATGAGTCGTACTAAAGCTAAACAAGCATTTACAAAAAAAGACATGAAACAGGTTTTAGGTAAACATGACATCATATTGATAGGAGGAGGATTGGACGAAGCTCCAATGGCTTATAAAGATATTTTTCAGGTGATGAAAGCACAAGAAGAACTTGTAGATATCGTAGCAAAATTCACTCCAAAAATGGTTCGTATGGCAGAAGATGGCAGTAGGGAGGACTAGAGATAGTCCTCTTTCTACTTTAATATAATCGTCAATCCACCAATCTTTCTTACAGAATTGTCATCACCTATGACCTTTACATTTTCTATAATGAGGATGTCTTTTGGATTTCCTTCTTTGATATGCTGCACCAGAGCATCTGGATATTTTGAGCCTTGAGAAGTACCTAAATAGGCATCACCTCTACCCTTGTATATCCAGTCATAGCTTATCACTTTATATTTAAAATCAAAATCAAAGTCTGGAGGCATCACTGCGTATACGCCTTGCTTAGCTAATAGCTCTGACTTAGTCATTCGGGTAGAGCACTCAAAAGATTCCAAACCAATAATAATGGCTGTACAGAGAAATAATTTTAACCAATTCATAATTCTAATTTTTATTAGAACTTTGAATTTTGAATTCTAGTATAAAATTTAACACTACATCCCTTCTTTAAAATTTATTTGGAGGATTTTAAAATCTAAATTTCCACCTCGAAGACAGAGATGACGCATAAGAATGATACTGCGATCGAGACGGAGTTGTGGGTTTTTATATTTATTGATGACATGAATCAAGCTACGTTGAGCACCTATGGTGAGTTTATGAAAATAATCAGAACCTTCAGCATCCTCATCTAGCACTGCCTGCAATTCTTCGCAAATCGGTATACCATATTTTAAGTCCGCTTTTTCTATTTGAACTTCAATGCTATCTCCTAAATTCCAGTTCATTTTTTTCACTATGTCCTTATTCAATAAGATATAATGATAGGAGTTTTTACTAGGAGACATGGCCGCATAATGCACAAAACCATTTGTAAATGTACATTTGACTCGCTTGTCAGGAGCTATTTTTACTAGAGCTGCAAATACCCCCATCTGGAATAGGAATATGATGCTCATACATCAATGCATTGGAATCAAAAGCAGCAATAGAACTTTTAAAAAACATAAAATTTTTATGGTGCCAATGAAAAAGACATCCGCATACCCACTGCCCCATTGCTCATAGGAAATGAATTAGATATGCGTGGCTCATTATAAACATAGTTATAAAATAATTGCATATTAAACTTCTCATTGACCTGTACATCTACCTTTGGATTAATCATCAATCGTATAGCTCCTCCTACAGGAACCCTAATATCTTGACCTACTCTATGATTCACAATAAAATTATCTGTATAACTAACATCACAAGATATTCGAGCTCCATTCTTTAAGACCACATTTTTACCTTCAAAATTTGAAAAAGGCAATGTAATTGGTTTTGTTTGAAAACCATAGCCAAAGGTAAATCCAGAACTTACGTTTTCCGTTAGCTGATAATCAATCAAACTCATTGATACCATGCGACTACGTTTAAATTCGAAACGAAAATTCATTTTATTTTTCAAGGTAAAATCAATACCAAGCAATGGACTAAAGTTTTCATTAAATCCAATATTTGGCATGACATACAATGGAATGAAATTATTACTTAAACTGTCAATTTTTATTGGATTTTTAATTTCACCTCCACCTTCATATCTAAAATCAGAGTTGAAATTTGCAATAGTAGTTCTCGAACTATAACCGTGTTTAATAGTAAATGCTTCGAACATTTTTTTGAATACTGGGAATTTGGTCAAGCCATTGTACTGAATATTCCAATTAGGCAGTGGAAGTCTAGAAAATGGACTTAGATTGCGTTCTCCTCCAGAGGCTCGCTCTCCACGATAGGTTGTTAAAAATGAATTGACGAGCACATCTTGTTGCAGAGGTCCATAACCTATCCAAAAGTCTTGATTTATCTGCCCTGTCATTGGATCGATATATTGTTGATTGATTCTATTCGGATTATTCTGTTGAAAAATCTGAGCATACACTTGTCTATTTCTATCTAGCTCTGTGATATTCTGACTGCGACCATCATTCTGAATTCTTTTGAATGATGAAAACAAATTAATGTCTGAATAAGTGTAGGAACCGGATTCTAAAGGATTTCTATGTTCAAACTGATCTATTTGAGGGTTATAGATAAAAAACTCTGTAAAATTTTGAGAGTAATCAGATTCCCAATTCAAGCTAATACGAATATCTCTCCATGGCTCTAAACTTACTCTAGCTTTAAATCGCTTAGTATTCGTTTGTGTAAATGGCTGATTAAAAGTTGTATCCTTGGTCATAAAGCCTCTATCTGCAAAATCATCTAACCATCTCCATCGCGAATATTTATCAGGAGGAGAAAAAAGTGGTATACCCGGTTGCATACCTAGGACAAAAGCAGGATCTAAATGCTCTGATTCACTGAAATCAATACCAAAATAACGAGGTTTTTGAGTATATCCTGCGATGCTTGTCGTATTTTCAATATTATAAGAAGCATCAATATCTCTCACGGCCATCAATGGCTGCGCTATGGCTTTAAAAACGGAAGGGGTGACCATAGTATTGGAAAGTTTTTTACTTAGTTCCCTTTTCTGCTTTCGCATCTCCTTAATACGCTTTCTCACATTTTTTAGCAATGGTTTTTTAGCTTCTCGTGTCAAGCTATCATCCATTTTAATATTCTTCCGCTCTTTTTTCAGTTTATCTATATCCTCTTTAATTTTATCATATTGTTTTTCCAAATTATCTCGCTCCGTTCGAATCGCATCATTGCGAGCCTCTTTTTGTTCTTTGGACATATTGGCTGTGCTAGCAGATTTATCAATATCTGCATTTTTAAATACAGGTATTTTATTGTAAATTTTAGCCATCTTTATATTTACATTCGTACCTATACTTTGATTATTCGTTATAATATTACCTTGTGGACTCTGTATGAGTTCTCCTTGCATATTGAATATCTGAGGTCCTGTTGTCCATTGAAATCCTGAACCATAATTGATACTTGCGGTCATAAATTCTAAAGCTGGAACTTTATTCAGTGGTAAATTATATTTTGCATTTAAAGTATGATTATAGGCTGTCGTCCTTCCGAACTGTCGAATACTTCTCCACAAAGAATCTTCTTTAGCTTTGGTATCAATTCTACCTTGAGGTTCATCTATTCTCGCCTGATTTGCAGCAGTGAAATTTATATTTAATGGTCTGAATGGATTGTAGTCAAAGCCATAATTTCTATTCCAAGTAAAATTCTTTATAAACTGCTCTGGCATATTAAATGCTTCTCCTGGCAACTGGCGTTGCTGGAAAACACCGAAACTTCGATCAATTTGATTTGTAAAACTAATGCTATTGGGTATAAGATTAAAATTGACTGCTTTTACCCAGTCCCACGCTCTTTTTTTACTTTTAATCAGTTTTTTAAATGGCTCGATGTACTTGGGCTGTGCCGCATAATTATAACTTAGATTTCCCATATAATTTCTCATCCAATCATCTTTAACGAAAGGACTGGATCGTCGAATAGAATTGAAGGAATACGATGCAGAGAAAAAGCGCAATGCCAATGGAAATGCACTGTTACTTGGCTTAGCAGGCATATAACGCACATTCGTAAAATTAAAACCAAAACGTCTGTCGATAGTCTGTATAGCTTCTTGATATTTAGCTGCACTATCGCTACCATATGCTGCTCTTATAGCATCTACCCCTTGTTCGGATAAAACATCAGTAGAATATGGGTCAAACTGTGGCTGACTAGTTCCCCTGCCTGTTTGCAAATAAAATGGCAATTGCAGACCAATAAACTTTGGCAGCAATCTTCCTAATTGTAGAGAAGTTGTAAAATTATATTGAAAATAATCATCTCGTTTTCTTTCATTGACACGCTCATATATCTGACCATATCCAGCAGTATGGAATGAGGAAGAAAACTGGGCTGTACCTAAATCAGCCAATTTGACATCTAAATTGCCTATGGCAGCAGATCCACCTTGCTCATTGAGTCCTTCTAATCGTAGCTCATTCACCCATACTTCACCGCATTTCGATAATCCATCATCATTCTTGATAAAATTAAAAGGATCGTTAACCGCTCTATTCCTCACTCCCACCATAGCTACTTTTACCATGCCTAAATCAGGATTACCTAGAATAGTGATATTTTTATTATCAGGCGTTTTAAATACGAACGGAACATTCGTTGGAAATTTTTGTTTGTTTCTTTCCAACTTAGCTTTGACCATATCCGCAATTTGCATAACCATTTCATTGGAGTCTGGCCATACTATTTTCTTATCAGATTCATTGTTATCATTATAATTTCCTGGCGGGGTCACTTTTAATGGTATTTCATATTCATAGTAGTTATCTTTAAAATCATTTCCTAAACGGACGAAATATGATACTTCTCCATCTTTCATATCGTTCAGAGCTAAGGCATCATTATTCTCTGCATGCGCGAACATTCTGATTTTCTTATACTGTCTGAAATCAAAATTGATATTCTTAAAACAAGCCTTAGCATCGCCATCTTTCAAATTACAAAAACTCAATCTCAAAGATTGTTCATTGAGCTGAATAGGGTTGGAGGACGCATTTAATCCTACCTCTCGTACCATGCCAGGAGGCGTGACATAGCTCACAGGTGTCTTTCTAGAATTTTCTTCCAAACTTACTGCACCTAGGTCGAAAAATTCGGTCTCACCATTATCTCTCGGGATAAAGTCTGTAGGAGTCTGTATAGAACCCGTGTATTTTCTCCATTGATTTCTCACAAAAGATAAATCAACCATTCTGATTGTTACCTTATCTTCAAAATTAGTTAAAAACATTCTGACGAACTGGATATTTCTAAAATCTCCAATCTCCCCTTCTCTATGGCTATATTCCTTTATAGGGATTCTCATTTGATACCACACTGCTGGTATTCCATTAATATCGATAGCATTGGAAACTGTTTTAGAAACAATATATGGGTGATTACCCACATCCATTCCAGGATATAAATTTAATCTATACTGAAAATAAGCCTCATTTTCATTAAGAGTATTATCTCTATTGATATCTTCGTTATCTGGAGTGGCATAATTACTCTGCGGAACACCAGATGTAGTTATAACAGGTGTATTGTTCTCCACACCGCCGAAAAACTCATATAATCCTACGATATCAATGGTAGGTAATGATGAGTTTAAATAATGTTTAAAGTCGTCCGACGAAGGATCATTTTCTACCTCACTATATGCAGCTGGTGTCAAACTATTTCTGACTTTCTGCAAATAATCTGCAAACTTTATTCTTTCGTTTTCATTTGACACCCCATCTAATCCTACATCTTGGTATTGACGCGTGTTTGGTTCATTGCTAAATCCATTTATTAACGGTTGAGTCTTAGGTACCCAACTCCATCTAGAATCCGATATAAGACTAGAACTTGGACCATTTCTATCTACCAAACCTTGTTCAAAGGCCAAACGTGAATCCTTCAAGACGTCTTCTGAGACAAACCCTAGATTGAAGTACATATCCCCACGATTATTTCTATCATAAATAAATGGGTCTAACATCCAAAACTGTATAAATTCAATGTTATTCACTTCGAAATTTGTATTTTCGATTGACCTCTGTATTCCAGCCCATCTAGATTTCGGATCTTTCAAAGTACCATCGCTATTGATACCAGAAGATATTCCAGGAGTAGGACTATTGCTAAATTCATAATTATATGGACCACGTTTTTCTGGATAAAAACTAAGATCCAAGGTTTGAATTTGATTATTAATTCCTTGAGTAAATCGCCCTGGATACACGTCCTGAATTTCATAATTTCTATTGTATAAATCTTTCTTAACACTTTCTGGTGGATCCCAGCCTACCCCTGAATTAAAAAAGAAAGTATTAGCTATATTGTACCAAGACAGCTTTGCCCTATTAAACCCATAAGGTAAAGAGTCTATCATGGCAGACTCAGGAAATAATGTTCTACCAGAGGCATCTTTGGCTCCTTTTGGTGTGCTAGCTAGTCTCCATACTATTGCCGGATTCCCGAATCCATAATTGATACTCGCAGCTTCGAAATCATCTATAAATATGGTTCCTTCTTCACCAATAGAAGAATAATGTCCTGGGATAAGGCGCGCATATTCCGCATAGGCATTTACCGTACTCATTTCACTGGTTTTATAGAACGGCAATTTATCTAATAGTCTAGTAAGAAATGGCAAATTACCTGCATAAGAAATGTCTCCACCTATAATTTGATTGCTAATAGGATCATCCCCATAACTAATTTTATTATTAAATGGTCGTTCGGAAAGTTTTTCGTAAGTCGTTCCTATTTTAAAACGATCATTAAATCGATATTCTGCCCGTGCACCTAAAAAATTCCTGACTTGCAACCCAAAGGCCATATTGTTTTCATACTCTATACGAATTTGTCCACCAGAATTCATTACATGATCCATCAATTCTACATAGCCTAAGCTACCGTCTTCTATGATATAGTCAACTCCTTCTGTTAAACGCTGACCATTCATAGTCACATATACGGAGCCCTTGGGCGTATTTAGACCCAGAGGGATACGTTTATTTGTCGATGATTGAAATGTACCTTTAATAAGAAATCTATTCAACTCGGGGTATTGTTGAGCGATAAATTGTGTGGAATCATAAAGGTACTGATATACATATTCCCTTACCAAGCTGCCATTGCCTGAATTCTCCAATCTTTTTTTGAGATGTGACCCAAATGGTTCTAATACCGGAAAATAAATTTTCCCATTAGCAGGGAGTATGGTTATATTAGGCACAAAATCATAAACCCCATCGGGATAGGGTTCATTGTTTAGATTTAATCTATCTACATTTAAAGTTCTAATCAAGGGTTCATTTTGTAGGCTCCCTTTAGGTAAATAACGTTTGACTCCAGCACCAGGATCATTGTAGAAAATATCCAATCTAAAATTCTCTGGACTGATTTGAAAGGCATTGAGAGAATATACGTTTTTCATCATCAAATGCCACATTGGAAAACTAGGGTTGATATTGGTTCCTTTTAATGTTTTCAAAAACAACAATCGAGATGGGTCAGGACTACTAGTGTCTGGCAAGGTTACATCCCTCGTCAAATCTCCCACCTGATACAATTGCCCTTTATAAACATATTGGAAAGATACCGCTAGAATATCATTGGGCTGAAGTGAGGAATTCAAGGAAATATAACCCAATTGGGTGTTTAGAGTAAATTCATTTGGATTCAACTTTCTAAGAAACCCTTTTTCAAAATCTCTATAAGCAACTAAATTGTATGGCGAACTAATAAGAGTTTGTAAAGCCGTATTAACATTCCTAGCATTGGGGTCTCTTTTCATCTTACCATATAAATCATTGGCATCATTACTAGCTATGGTAGTTCCAGTGCCAATTATTTGAGAAGAAAAAGGCTTTGGTTCACCTAAATCCTGAAAAGTGGCTACATCGCGTACACTTTGAGTCAGATTGCTCCTATTCGAAACCCATACTTCCACATTCGTCACTTGAAATGGTGAGGTTATCATAGGATAATTTTCTAATGACTTTTCATAGTGATCTCTAAACATATGACATAAAAAGAAATGTCTAAACTGATCGTACTGGTCTACTGTAATTTCAAAATTCTGAATTTCTTTTCCATTTTCTATTGTTCTTGATTGCGGGGTAGAGCGCTGCTGAGACAAAGCGGTTTTTATATTCAACTTACCGAATTGTAATTCTGATTTGACGCCCCATAGAGAATTAGCACTTTTAATTAACTGGGTAGGAACCTCAAATGAAATATCTCCAGCTTCCAAGTTTCGAATAATTTCATCCTCTTTTCCATTATATGCTAATCTGATTCGCTGACCTTCAAAACCGAAAGCATTCTGATTATTGTATCGAAGTGTGTTTTGAAACTTATCTCCGATTTTACCCATAACACTGACATTGATACCCATATCGAAATCAATGAGACTTTGCGTCTGTTGAATAGGAGTCAAGGCCGGATTTCTTATCGTATTACTTTGATAACCCATAAGGATATCTAGGTTTCCTTGGGGCTTTATTTCTACTCCACCTTCGCCAAAGACACCATTGGCTGGTAATGGAAAATTAAGTCCAAGTGGATTTTTTTTCTTGGCAATATCCTCTGGTTTTTGATTTGCATTTTTACTTTCTACAAAATCTGCAAACTCTTTTTTTTCTGTAGAGGCTAGATATTCTTCATAGGTCATATACATAGGTGGCTTTATATTCACACCATTCACCTTTTCGGTGACCATATATAGATTAGTCTTATAGTCATAGGTTACTTCTCGTTTGATGTTCTTTGGAGTTGGTAAAATCTCCGTTTGTCGCTCAGTCTCTTCTTTTTGAACATGTGATTCGTTTCCTTCTTTCTTCTTAGGCTTACTAGAATCTCCAGGAGGAGTAGGAATTTCTATATAAGCTTTCTTCCACATACCCAGCAAATGGGAGGAAGCTTCGGTATTCCACCATAGGAATACTACCAATAAAAAGCTTAAATACTTGAAACCTTTCACAGCTATTCTTAAACTAAATTTACAAAGACTTCAGTGCCAATTTAATAAAGTCTTCTACTGATTTAGCATCAGCTTTTGATTCTATAGTATTGAGTACCTTCATCACATTATTTCTTTGATAACCAAGGGTTACTAAAGCTATTAACGCATCATCCTTGATTTTATTTTCTGCCTTGAGCATAGGTACATCTGCATCGGTCACTTTTAACACTTTATCTTTTAGTTCTAAAATCAATCTTTTAGCAGTCTTGGGACCTATACCTTTGATTCCAGAAAGTGTTCGCTCATCTTCAGAGATAATAGCTCTTTTAATTTCGCTGTGTGATAAAGCATTGAGCATAAGGCGAGCAGTATTGGCACCTATACCCGATACATCAAGCAGTAAGACAAATAAATTTTTGTCCTCGTATTCACTAAATCCAAAGATATCATAGCCAGAAAATGTCTGACCATCCTTCTTGATATGCAAATAGGTATAAAGAAGTGCATCAGACTTTTCCTTCAGAAAATTATATGTAGTAAGGGTTATTTGAACTTCAAAACCCATACCACTACCTACCTCCATAATAACAGAGGTAGGGGTGGTAGATATGATCTTACCTTTTAAATATGCAAGCAAATTAATTAATCAAATTTGGTGGGGTAGAATTCGATCAAATGGCAGCGGATTTTAGTTCTTGTGCTAATACGGATTTGATTTCAGGAATACTTTTGTAAAGTTGCTCATATGAGTCAATAACGAAATATTGCTCCTGAAATTTATCCTTGATATAAGGGGTTTGAAATATTTTTTTCACATCATAAGGCATGCGTTGTGGAATATCCGAATCAATGGAATACTGAGTCTCACCGCTTGATGATAGTATACCTGCGCCATAAACCTTCAGACCATTACCTTCCTTAATTAATCCAAATTCGACCGTGTACCAATACAATCTAGACAATATCTCCACAGCCCATTCATTCTCGATATGTTCTAACGCTATTCCTGCTAACTCTGATAGGAAATTGGCAAAATGTAAATTAGCCAATAGCGGTACATGACCGAAGATATCATGAAACATATCTGGTTCCTCGAGATATTCAAGTTGTGATTTTTTTCTCAACCAAGTGCTCGATGGAAATTCCCGATTGCTCAAATGCTCAAAAAACGGTTTATTATCTATCAAACCTGGTACTACATATATTTTCCAGCCGGTTTTCTTCGATAATTTCACATTACACTCGTCAAAATTGGGAATGCGATCGCCTTCTAGTCCTACATCCTGAATACCCTCTAAATATGCCTGCGAAGAATATCGAGGCAATATTTCCATCATTCTGCTATATAAAATAGACCACACTTCGTGGTCTTCGTCTACATATTTATCATACTCTTGAATCATCGTAAACTAAAGTTTAACTCAAATTTAACGACCAAAAATAAGCATAATTTCTAAAATTCCAGTTTATTTTTCAATGCACTCGCTCGCATATGCTCTGCCAGTGAATTTCCGAGATATTTCTCTATAGCTAAATGTATAAAATGTAAGACCGGAATCATGAGAATGGCCACCAATCCTTTATAAATATAGTTATTGGTAGATACAGATAAAACCTGACTCAAAGGCCATCCCTGCCCTAGATAAAAGGCAATAAATATCACGACAAAACTATCGATAAACTGCGACACCAAGGTAGACACAGTAGCCCGCACCCATAGCTGACTTCCTTTTTGGGTTTGTTTTAGTTTTTGAAACACCATGACATCGATAAACTGACCTAAAACGAATGCCATGAGCGAACCAATAATAATATTATTCCCCTGCCCAAAAATCTGTTTGTAAGCTAAGTTTAAGTCAGGTATACCCTGATCTTGATTGACCATCTTCCACCACATAGCGGGTTCTAAATTTATGGCTAGATTGACTACAAAGAATGCGTAGAGCGAAATACCCACTGCAAGAAAGGTAAGAAAGCGAACCCCTTTCCTACCATAATAGTCATTGATAATATCCGTCAAGACGAAAACCACTGGCCAAATCAAGACCCCAGCCGTGTATTGCAGCGACATGGGCTGACCGAATAGAGTATAATTCCAATCTGGTAATCCCATACTGGCCGTCAATGAAAATATCTTAACACCTATAAACTCAGCCAGAATGACGTTGGCGACAAAAACACAACCGAGTAGGATAAAAACTTTGACTTCTTTGCGCATAGGATATTGATTAAAGGCAAAGGTATAAAGAGCTATGAAATAGAGATAAATTAAAAATTCCACTAGGAGTGTACTTAGATACTGGTTAACTCAATAGTCTTGGTAATTAATTTAAAGTTTTTAATTAAATAAAGCTTACTGAAAAACTCTGAAACCTAATAAAGTATATGGTCTTAAGTAATCCAGCACTCAATGATAGAAGCGTTAAAAAATGTATGAATATTCCTATTAAAAACCTAGTCATAGTCTCTAAATGAAATTTTTAGTGTACATTTGCCATTCTCAAAATTGACATTTACATGATAAAATCTAATCTATTAGCGAGCTTATTAATTCTAAGTTTAGTAGCGAAGGCTCAGACCACTCCTACTCCATCTAGCTCAGCCTCTAGCTCGTCACACACCGCCATGAAAGCACCTGAATCCAAAAAAATCAAACTTTCAGACGAAGGACATGACCACTTTATGTTTAATATTACCTTTGACAATGTCATCAATGGTAGTCCAGATTCATTTTATAAATCCAATGTATTCAATCCTAACCTAGGATTCTATTTTCTCTACGATCTACCTATCGATAAAACTGGCTTTAGTGTAGCACCAGGTATTGGATTTACATTTAGTAAAGTTAATTTAGATGGTTCTGTTTTGACTCAAAATGCACAAGGAACTACATTTATCAGTGCACAAAAAGACCCTAGCTTCGCACCAGGATCTAATTTTAACTATGACGGCTCTAGTTTTTATTCATCTTGGCTAGAAGTACCTTTTGAAATCAGATATCGCTCTAAGCCTATCAATGGTAGAAGCCGAATAAAGGTAGCCGCAGGCATCAGAGCTGGGTTAAACTTGACTACAAATTCGAAAGTAAGCTATTACGATAAAATTATTCAAAGGGAGCAAACTATGAAGGTGGGGCCTTTTGATGAATTAGCATCATTTCGTTATGGAGCTACCTTTAGAGTCGGTTATGGAGCTATCAATCTCTTTGGCTACTACGGCATGAATCAACTCATAAAAGACAATAGAAATTATAACAATTTAGATTTAAGACAATATTCTATAGGTGTTTCGCTTACAGGATTCTAGATTGCTATCTCTTAGAAAATTTTGACCGTGATATCATGAAGCAGTCCACATCGAATATTCTGATGATTAGACCAGCCTCGTTTCAATTTAACTATGAAACAGCTCAATCGAATGAGTTTCAAACCAATATTGAAGATTTAGGCAAAGAGGAAATTCTCAGGACTGCTCAGCAGGAGTTTGATAAAATGGTCACCGAACTGACCGCTGAAAAAATAAATGTTCATGTTATCGAAGATACCCCTCAACCTGAAAAACCAGACGCTATTTTTCCCAATAACTGGATCAGCATGTCTCAAGATGGAACTGTAACCATCTTTCCTATGAAGAATTATAATAGACAGCTTGAAAAAAGGCAAGACATAATCGATACCATCCAAGCTAAATATCATGTGACCAGAGTATTAGACCTTAGTGAAAATGAGCAGAAAGATATAGCGCTAGAAGGTACGGGTAGCATAGTCTTTGACCATACCAATCGGGTAGCTTATGCTTGCCTATCTCCTCGAACAGAACTAGCTTTATATCAAGACTATTGTCGTCAAATAAACTATGAGGCTGTAAGTTTTCATTCATTCGATAATAGTGGTACACTTATTTATCATACCAATGTAGTTATGTGTATTGGAAGTGGCTATGTAGTTATAGGTTTAGATACCGTAACAAATGAAGCTGAAAGAGCAATGCTCGAGGCCAAATTTAAATCTACGAATTTAGAAGTTGTGTATCTTTCTAATGAACAATTACTCGAAAGTTTTGCAGGTAATATGCTACAAGTAGAGAATAAAGACGGCGAATTATTTCTCGTCATGAGTCGCAGGGCTTTTAGGGCTCTGACAGAATCTCAAAAAATGCAGATCGAAAAATATGCAGCCATTTTACCGGTATCTATTGACCTCATAGAGACAATAGGCGGTGGCAGCGCACGCTGCATGATGGCAGAAATTTTCCTAGAAAAAAAATAAACAATATGGATACGGTATTTTGTAAAAGCGAAGTTGATACGCTGAAAAAGGTAATTGTGCATTACCCAGATGATGGTATAGAGGTAGTTACCCCAAGTAACGCCTTAGAATATCTCTATGATGATATCGTACATCTGCAAACTATGAGAGAAGAGCACCAAAAATTCATCGATATACTCTCTGCATTTATAGGTGAGGAAAATGTACTAGATACGGAAGATCTGCTTCTAGAAGTTTTTGAAACTATTGATGAAAAAAATCGAGAAAAATTCTTTAAATACCTTTTTGCTCAGGAGAGATTGACAGATGAGGTAAGAGAAAAAATTAAATCGCTATCGAATAAAGATCTAGTCTATACCCTCTTCACAGGATTATTAGAGGAAACCGATGAATCATTATTAACCCCATTACCTAATTATGTATTTACGAGAGATATAGCAGTTATGGTAAAGGATCATTTACTCATTTGTAATCCATCCAAAAAGGCTCGAAACAGAGAAGGAGTTCTCACCCGTGTGATATGTTATTTTCATCCATTATTTAAATCTTGTCAAGAAAATAACGATGCTAAAATAATCGATATGACTGAAGCCGGGGAAGATTGCACCATTGAAGGAGGAGACGTCATGGTCTTTCAGGATAATTATCTCTTAGTAGGTTGCAGTGAGCGAACTACACCAGAGGCTATTGAATATTTAAAAAATTTCTTATTTCAAAAAGGAGTAATTGATCATGTTGTAAGAATAGTAATTCCTAAAGACAGGGCTTGCATGCATATTGACACTTTATTTACTCAAATTAGCAAGGAAGAATTTGTAATTTATGAAAACACATTGAAATCTAATTTAATTAAAGTTACTCAATTCAATAAAGATGGAAGCAACAAAGAGTTTTCTACGCTGGAATCCTTCTTTCTATCGGCCAATCCTAATATGAAATTTATTCTTTGTGGCAATGGTAAATACCCTTATGACGAGCGAGAACAATGGACAGATGGCTGCAATTTAGTTGCCATCAGAGATGGAGTGGCTATTGCCTACGATAGAAATGTAAAAACTGCGGAAGCTCTTTATGAGCAGGGCTACGAAATCGTAAGTGGAAGAGACATTGCTAAACAATGGAATTATGGTGATTTCAACCCTGATAAATATGAGAAGACCATAATCACTATTCCATCAACAGAGCTTTCCAGAGCCAGAGGTGGACCGCATTGTATGACGTTTCCCATTTTGAGAGGATAAGATTTCATTAATACTATACGGTGTTTATTTTACACATTCTTTTGGGTATAATCTACATTGGTCTGCCACTTTTTTTCGTATTATATTATAGAACATACAGAATAACAGATGCAGACGATAAATTCTTTTTTAGCTCAGGGTTTTTACTAAAATTGTTTGGGGCTACCTGCGCTGTAGTCATATATGAGTTTTATTACGGAGGTGGAGATACTACGGAGTATTGTCGCAGTGGGGCATTACTTCTGGATTATGTGTTAGGTAATATTGATCAATTACCCAGTATCTTAGTTCAGGAAAATTTAAGAAAATATAATGAATTGAGCTTTATTCAATATAATATCCAGCATGAATATTGGTATTCAAAAGCTACCTTCACTATGACTAAGATTGCGCTTCTTTTAAATACCTTTACACTTAACTCATTCTACCTTACGTCTATTATATGTAGTTTCTTTTCATTTTTTTGCTCTTGGAAGTTCTATCGTTTTTTTGTAGACAATTCCAGTATAAGCAAAAAAAAAGTAGGTTATGCCATTTTCTTTATGCCTTCTGTCATTTTTTGGGGCTCAGGATTATTCAAAGACACTTTTACCTTAGGTGGACTTTATTTATTCATTATAGGTCTAGTCAATTTTTTTGGTCATGGTAAATATAAAATAGGTTATCTGGTTTACCTTCTTATAGGCTCTTATCTATTATTCTCTATACGCAGTTTCTTTCTAATGGCTTCATTCCCATTTATATTACTTTGGATTATTAATTTGAGGTTCAATAGCATCCCTTCACTTTCCATTCGTATTCTTATAGCACCTTTTTTCATAGCTATAGCCGCTATTTCGATAACTGCTAGTTTGCAGTACTTGACTCAATTCTTTCAAGAATTATCTGTTGAAAAATTGATGGATACCTCTAAAGGATTTCAAAGCTGGCATGCAACTTTGCAGGGTAGTGCCTATTCACTAGGAGACATAGACTATACGACCTCTGGTCTTGTCGATAAAATTCCAGTGTCCATAGCTGTTACTTTTTTTCGACCATTTTTGTGGGAGGCTGGTAAGCCAATAGTTTTTCTAAGTGCTTTGCAGAGCTTGTTCTTTTTATTAATTACGGTCTATTCTATTTTTAAAATGCGAATTATTTATTTCTTTACGGCGTTTTTTAGTTCACCACAAGCCATAGCGCTTATGGGATTTAGTTTATTCTATGGAATGGTTGTAGGATTTACGAGTTATAATTTCGGAGCTTTAGATCGATATAAGATACCATGTCTTAGTACTTATGTACTAGCTTTAATTTTTACGTGGGAAAAATACAAATCAAGACATAATTTAATAGCATAAACCATGACAAAAGTACGAGTAGTAGTGGGTCTTTCTGGTGGCGTAGACAGTAGCGTAACCGCAGCAATTCTCGTAGAGCAAGGCTATGATGTCATAGGTGTCTTTATGAGAAACTGGAATGATAATTCAGTAGTCATCAATAATGAATGTCCATGGATAGACGATAGCAACGATGCTCTCTTAGTAGCAAACAAACTAGGGATACCCTTTCAAGTTCTTGACCTGTCAGAAATATATAAAAAACGTATCGTTGATTATATGCACGCAGAGTACGAAAGAGGAAGAACGCCAAATCCAGATGTACTATGCAATAGAGAAATTAAATTTGATGTATTTCTCGATGCCGCATTAAAACTAGGTGCACAATATGTAGCCACAGGCCATTACTGCAGAAAAGAATCTATAGATAAAAATGGAAGGACGATACATAGACTGCTAGCAGGAGTAGATTTGAATAAAGACCAAAGTTATTTTCTATGTCAAATCAATCAATACCAGCTATCAAAAGCCCTCTTCCCCATTGGACATCTGCAAAAACATGAGGTACGAGAACTGGCAAAAAAATACGACCTTATCACAGCTGAAAAAAAGGATTCCCAAGGTCTTTGCTTTATAGGAAAGGTAAAACTCCCTGTTTTTCTGCAAGAACAGCTAAAGCCAAAACTTGGCGATGTTATAGAAATTGACACTCAACATCATTGTTTCAATTATCCCGACCAAGAAATAGAAACGATTTGCCGCCCATACCAACTCATAGCAAGTTATGGGAAAGTAATAGGTAGGCATCAAGGCGTGCAATTTTATACCGTGGGGCAAAGAAAAGGACTAGGTATAGGTGGCACAGAGCTACCGATTTTTGTTATCGCCAAAGATTCGACAAATAATATCATTTATGTAGGGAAAGGGGATAGTCATGCTGGACTATTGAGAAAAGGTTTATTTATACCTAACAAAGATCTCCATTGGATACGAGAAGATATGGCCTTATCGATTGGCGAAATGGAAGAATTTCACGTTCGTATTCGCTATCGTCAGAAATTAGCAAAAGCTAATTTAATTATGAAGGATTCCGGACTTTTTATTATATTTGAGGAATGGATGTCAAGTATTGCAGCTGGTCAGTTTGCAGCTTGGTATCATGGAGAGGAATTAATAGGAAGTGGTGTTATAGATTGATTTGTAGATGAGTAGATATGTCTAAAAGATTATAAGAATTTAGATATTTGCATTATAATTAGGTAAATTGTATTAGAATTTTTTCTTAGTCAATTCACTCATAACTTATAATTCCTACGTAGAATAAAAACATAAGTCAAAAAACTGACCACTAATTTTACTTAATTTAATGGAGCGCATCAATTTTGAGCTTTACGATATTGAAAATGAGAAAAAACTTATCTCCAAAGAGTATAGAAAGCTTTTGCGCACCCTTAAAAATAGACTAAATCCAAGCTCTAAGAAAAGTCTTCGCCATGCATTCGAAATGGCTGTAGATGCGCATAGTAAAACTAGACGAAAGTCTGGTGAATTATACATATTCCACCCGATAGCTGTAGCACAGATTGTCGCGGAAGAAATTGGTTTGGGTGTAACCTCCGCAATTTGCGCTTTGCTTCACGATACCGTAGAAGATACCGATTTGACCTTAGAAGAAATTCAGATCTCATTGGGAAATGAAGTAGCAAAAATTATAGAGGGGCTTACGAAGATTTCGCACATGATAGATACCAGCTCTTCTCTGCAGGTTGAGAATTATAAAAAATTAATCATAACTCTAGCAGAGGATGTACGAGTCATACTGATAAAAATAGCAGATAGACTGCACAATATGCGAACTATGGATGCTATGGCACCTGATAAGCAGAAAAAAATAGCTTCCGAAACCTTATTCCTCTATGCACCACTAGCTAATAGAATAGGATTGCATGCTATTAAAACGGAATTGGAAGATTTATCATTAAAATACTTAGAGCCAAAAGAGTTTCGAGAAATTGCACTCAAACTTAAGGAGACTAAGCGACAACGAACTAAACAAATTAATGAATTTATTCAACCAATAGAAGAACGGTTGAATAAAATGGGGTATAAGTTTAAAATCTATGGAAGGCCAAAATCAATATATTCCATTTGGAACAAAATTCATAAGAAAGGAGTGCCTTTTGAAGAAGTGTTTGACTTATTAGCTATCAGAATCATATTAGATGTACCATTCGAAAAAGAAAAACAAGAATGCTGGAATGTTTATTCTATAATTACAGAAAACTATATCCCATCCTCGGAAAGATTGCGCGATTGGATTTCGAAACCAAAATCAAATGGATATGAAGCCTTGCATACAACGGTGATGGGGCCGAATGGTAAATTTATAGAAGTTCAGATTAGAACATCCCGTATGGATGAAATAGCAGAAAAGGGAGTAGCGGCTCATTTATTCTATAAAGAAGGAAGAACAGGAAGTGAAAAAAATCCGGTAGATGAGTGGTTGAAAAAAATGTCTGAAAAACTCAGAGCCTCCAATGATAATGCCCTCGATTTAGTCGATGATTTCAAGCTGGATTTGTATAATGAAGAAATCTATGTATTCACGCCTAAGGGTGATTTAAAGATGATGCCTCAAGGAAGTACTATACTAGACTTTGCTTTTGAGATACATTCTGGCGTAGGCAGAAAATGTATCGGAGCAAAAGTCAACCATAAACTGGTGCCCATTTCGCACAAGATTGAAAACGGTACACAGATAGAAATATTGACGAGTTCTAAACAAAAACCTAACGAGGATTGGCTCAATATAGTAACTACATCTAAAGCCAAATCAGCGATAAAAAATTCCCTTAAATCAGAGATAAGGTCAGAAGCGGCATTTGGTAAGGAAATTCTTCAGCGAAAGCTATCTGCTATTCATGCAGATTATAATCAAGAAAATCTTCAGATCTTAGTAAATCATTACAAGCATGTCAATCACTTAAGTCTTCTTTGCGATATTAAAAATGATAAGGTCAATCTGCAAGACTTAAAAAAATTCAAAGTTGTAGGGGGTAATATAAAACTAGATAAACCAAAGAAACTTAAAGAAGATAACTCCAAGATATCGGACCAAGAGGTCATTCAAAAAGTTAAGGAGACGCTAAAACAAAATTCCGATCTTCTCATTATGGGAGAAGATGGTTCAAAAATTCAGTATAGCTATGCCCCCTGCTGCAATCCTATACCTGGAGACGATGTCTTTGGATTCATTACTATCAATGAAGGGGTAAAAATACATCGGGTCAACTGTCCTAATGCAGTGCAGCTGATGAGCAAATACAATTATCGTATCGTAAAAACGAAGTGGAGTCAATCTAAAGAAATAGCCTTTCTAACTGGATTTAAATTAAATGGTATCGACGGACTGGGGTTAATTAATAAAATGACTAAGATCATATCAGAGGATTATAACGTCAACATCCGATCTATATCTATAGAAAGTGAAGAAGGTATATTTGAAGGTACGGTAAAGCTGTATGTCAATGACATAGAGCAATTAGAGACGCTTATTAAAAACCTAAAAGCACTAGAAGGGGTTATAGAAATTAAAAGAATTGAAGAATAATCTGGGCACAAACCTTAGATGCTTATGCCCAAATTGAGTACCTCGGGCGGGACTTGAACCCGCACGGACATTACTGCCCACAGGATTTTAAGTCCTGCGTGTCTACCAATTCCACCACCAAGGTATGTTCTAAAATTGGAAAGAGAGCGAAAGACGAGACTCGAACTCGCGACCCCAACCTTGGCAAGGTTGTGCTCTACCAACTGAGCTACTTTCGCATTTATCGATTTACTGATAAAAATGGATTGCAAATATAAAAACAATTTCTATAAATGCAAGACCTAAAAAAAGAGGTCGAGAGCGGATTCGAACCGCTGTACGAGGTTTTGCAGACCTCTGCCTAGCCGCTCGGCCACCCGACCATACCTAAAAGAACACTACCGTTTTAAAAACGGGAATGCAAATATAAAACTTTTGGATAATTCAGATTTGTTTTTTTACTTTTGCTTCCCTTTCAAATTATAATAGCAATTTAGCCCAAAGAATTTATGCAAGATATATTTCCTCAGCGAATTAAAATGATTCAAGGAGTGATAATATTCTTTTCATTTCTCTTCCTTATCAATTTGTTTTATATACAAGTCATTGATAATAAATATCAATTTAAAGCTAAGGATAATGCTATTAAGGAGCTCATAGACTACCCTTCCAGAGGATTGATTTATGACCGAAATAATGTGCTTATAGTTCATAATACGAATCAGTTTGAAATCATGGTAACCTATGCTGAGGTAGATGCAGGATTAGATACTAATCTACTATGTAAAGATCTCAATTTAACAAAGGAATACTTTCTAGAGACTATGAAAAAGGCTAAAAAAAATTCCCAATTTAGACCCTATGTTTTTCTAAAGTATGTAGAAGACTCGCAGTATCAGAGATTTCAAGAACATATATTTAAATATAAAGGATTTTTCGGTCAAACTCGATTTGTACGAGAATATCCGTATGCAAATGGAGCCTTGCTTTTCGGAGATGTAGGAGAAATAGACTCTTCTCAGATAAAGGAATATGCTGAAAAATACACCTATCTTAGTGGAGATTATATCGGTAAAAATGGAATAGAAGTCTATTATGAAGATATTTTGAGAGGTCAAAGAGGTATTCGCACGGTAGTAGTTGACGCACTCAATAGAGTAAAAGGTAGCTACGCTGATGGTTCGCAAGACAAGGATCCTGAAGCAGGTACGAACCTACAAGCCTCTATTGACATCGAATTACAAAAATTTGGAGAGGAATTACTTACGAATAAAAAAGGAAGTATAGTAGCCATAGAGCCTAGTTCTGGAGAAATACTAGCCCTTTGTAACGGACCAACCTATGACCCTAATCTATTAACTGGAGGTAGCAGAAATAAATACTATCCAAAACTTCTGCTCAACAAGCATAAACCACTATACAATAGAGCTATTCAGGGTTTATACCCTCCAGGATCTACTTTCAAAGCTCCTTCAGCCTTAGTATCCTTGCAAATGAGGGCTATCAATCCTAATTTTGCATATTATTGCCCTGGCTATTATCCAATAGGCGCCAAAAGTCTCAAGTGCTCTCATAGACACGCCCCATGCAGAAATATTGAAGAAGGATTAACGCAATCTTGTAATCCATACTTTTGTCAAGTATTCAGAGAAGCTGTCGAGGTTACAAATTCTAAAAACTTCCAAAACGATTACCATCGCTGGTATACTAATATTTGTCGATTTGGATTCAGACGCAAATTAGGTATCGATTTAAAAAATGAAAAGAGAGGCAATGTTCCCGATACTGGATATTATAACAGGATGTATAGAAGTTCATGGAAAGCGACCACAGTCATTTCACTAGGCATTGGTCAGGGAGAAATCTTAGCTACTCCACTACAAATGGCTAACTCCTATTGTGTCATAGCGAATAAAGGTTATTATATTACACCACATGTTATTAAAGGTATAGAGGTAAAAGGGAAATTTGTGCCAAACAAAGATAAAAAAATAAAAGTGACAGTACCTATAGACAAATACTATTTCGACAGAGTAACCGATGGCCTAGAAATGGTCGTAGAAAGGGGAACAGCGAGATCCTCCAAAATAAATGGTATAGCTCTATGCGGTAAAACGGGAACAGCACAAAATCCTCATGGTGAGGACCATTCCATCTTTGTCGGCTTTGCTCCAAAGGTAAATCCTAAAATAGTAATAGCATGTATAGTAGAAAATGGCGGTGGCGGTGGTGGACTAGCGGCACCCATTGTCTCTCTTATGGCAGAGCGGTATATAAAAGACAGTCTCCCGCCTGCAAGTCAAAATAAATTTTCAAGTATCAAAAATAGGCATCTTATCAATTTCCAGTTAGACGAATAATTATGGCTAAAAGTACTTCTATTTTTAATAAATTGGATTGGCCCTTAGTATTTACTTACCTTATGTTGATGTTCATAGGGCTTATAACAGTATATGCCGCTGGATATAATCCTGAGCATCCTAATATCTATGACCTATCTCAAACGTATGGAAAACAGTTGATCTGGATTACAACTTGTCTTCTATTGGGTTTTATTATCATCAATATGAGTTCCAAGGTGTTTAGTGTTTTTGCCTACGGATATTATGCACTGATTCTTCTGTTGCTTATTCTAGTTCTCTTTATTGCAAAAGAAGTAGGCGGAGCGAAAGCATGGATAGACTTAGGTTTTTTTCGACTACAGCCTTCAGAATTTGCCAAATTTACAACTTGCTTAGCATTGGCATATTACATCAGTGAATTAGAAACCAACCTCGCCTATACTAAAAAATTATTGATAGCACTAGCGATAATCATCGTCCCCTTCGTTCTCATTTTAGCGCAGCATGATATGGGATCAGCTTTGGTGTTTTTATCTTTTGCTTTCTTGCTCAATCGATTTGGCATGTCCAGCTACATAATCTTCACGGGTTTTTTTATCGTTATTATCTCGATACTTTCCCTGCTCATGTCGCCTATTTATCTCATATTGAGCATGATTATTTTAGTCATAATCGTAGCTTTTTTTAATCGTAAAAGTAAAGATTTAAATAAGTATATCATAGCTGGAGTAACCATTACGGCATTTGTGGCTATCTATAGTATTTCTATAGATCTAGTTATGAGCAAACTAGACAAACACCAGAGAGATCGGATCAATGTATTGGTGGGCAAGGGTGGAAATGACTGGAATGTGCGACAAAGTAAAATAGCATTAGGTGCAGGACAATTTACAGGAAAGGGATTTCTAAAAGGCACTCAGTCAAAGATGAATTTCCTTCCTGCTAAAGAAACAGATTTTATTTTTTGTACAATAGGTGAAGAATGGGGATTTTTGGGTTGCGGTCTCGTCATAGGGCTTTATGTTTTTTTAATGCTTAGAATATTATACTTAAGCGAAAAACATAGCTCTAAATTCTCGAAGGTTTATGGCTATGCTATCGTATGCGTATTTATGCTTCACTTTATTATTAATATAGGTATGACATTAGGATTGGTGCCTGTTATTGGTATTCCTCTGCCAGCCCTGAGCTATGGAGGGTCTTCCCTGCTTTCATTTTCAGTGATGATATTTGCCTTTATCCGTATGGATAGTGAGCGATGGATCTATACCGCTTAATATTTTAATTTTAAATTTTTAGTTTTGAATTTTGAATAGTCAATTTACTTAAAAAAAGAATCATAATATTAAACTTAAAACTTTCAACTTATAATAAAATGTTATACATAAAAGACGTCAAAGGCAAAGGAAGAGGAGTATTCACCGATGAATTGATAAAGAAAGGTACTCTAATAGAGGTCTGCCCTATGATCGTTCTTCCTGCCAAGGATAGAAAATACATAGACCAAACAAAGATTTTTAACTACTACTTTTTATGGGGAGATAAGCATAAGCAAAGTGCTCTGGCACTGGGCTATGGTTCACTATACAACCATAGTCGCTCAGCGAATGCTGACTATGAAAGCTATTACGAAGAAGAAGAAATTCATATCATAGCTTATAAGGATATAAAACCAGGAGAAGAAATTACTATTAATTATAACAATGACCCCAATAGCCAAGTCCCTATGTGGTTCGAACCTGATTTCGGGAAATAAATATTCAAAGTCTTATAGAAAGTAATTAGCCACAAAGACACCAAGTTGCTAAACTAGGAATTTGCTAAATATATTTATTAGATTAGGCTAAAAAGACAACTATAATTGTGAGAGACCTATATTTTTCAACTCCAATCCTCCAAAGGTACCGCTGCTCATCATCAGATAAACAGATTCCCCATCACCTATTGTTTTCAAAAATTTTTCCAATTCTACCTGTTCCGTAAAGAAGTGAATATCATCTCTATTAAAATGCCCTCTAATCATTTCTTCTGTGAATAGCAGATTGCCTTTCTTTTCTAATACCTTTTTATCGATAAATACCACTGCTGTGTCCGCCTCATTCATACTATCCTTATACTGAGGCAGAAACTCCTCTGTCAAGGTACTAAAGGTATGCATTTCAAAGCAAGCGACCAAATTCTTGGTAGGATAATTCTCTTTGACACCTTTTATGGTCGCTCGCAGTTTACTAGGCGAATGGGCAAAATCTTTGAATACAATTCGCTTTTTTTCTTCTACGATTTTCTCCAATCTCCTACCAGCGCCACCGAAGCTAGATATAGCTTTCCAGAAGTTTCCCTCTGTCATTCCTAGCTCTATGCAGACGTGCTTCGCTGCTTGGATATTTTCCATATTATGACGACCTATCACATTGAGAGGGATATTTATTCCTGAAACTTTCGCATAAAATACTTCATCGATGACTTCATAATCGATCGCTTCGTAAGACGTTAAGGCTATATCATCTCTCAATCCAGTGATTATTTTCCTTATCTTTTCGTCTTCATAGAAGAATAGTTTAGAGCTGGTCCCCATGCTTTGCACCAATTTAGCAAACTGCGCATTGTAGATTTCTTCTGTCTTGAATACATTGATATGATCCCACTCTATACCGCTGATAGTGGCTATATGAGCATGGTAATAAATAAATTTAGGTTCCTTATTGATAGGACTAGCCAGATATTCATCCCCTTCTATGACTATGATAGGAGCATCGCTCAATCGGACACTATAATCAAAACCAGCCACCGAGCTGCCGACTAGATAATCGAAGTCCATATTCTGGTGTTTCAGACAATGCATAACCATAGAGGTGATACTCGTCTTGCCATGACTACCAGCTATCACAGCACGTTTTTTATCCTTGCTATTTTCGTAAATATACTCAGGAAAAGAAAGCACCTTAATACCCAGCTCGATAGCTCTCGCCAATTCTGGATTGTCATACTTCGCATGCATTCCCAGAATGACCATATCAATATCTGGGGTGATATTCTCTGCAAAAAAACCTTCCTTTTCTGGCAAAATACCAGCTTCTAAAAGTCTAGATCTCGATGGTTCTTGAATGACATCATCCGAACCTGACACCTGATGACCTTTCCGAACCGATGTAATGGCTATCTGATGCATAATAGCACCGCCTATAGCTATGAGATGTATGCGCATGAAGTTGTTTTAAGGCAAAGGTAAGGGAAAAATATTTATTTAGGGATTGCCGAAAAACGCTCATGTATTTCATATCTATTTACTCTATTCCCCCTTTGTTGGTGTTATTCACCAACAATCAGCAGAAAATTCTATCGTGTTTGTTGGTGACGCTGCGCTCTAACACCAACAAAGGGATGGATGCCGAGCAAAAATACTCGGCATTTTAATTAGAAAAATCACTTATGGAAGTGGGACATACTCTCCTTTCATATTCCACCACTTTCCTGTATCTTCATCCAACTGTAAAGATTGAAGGGTATTCATTAATAATATGTTCTCAATTCCTTCGTATAAGTTCTTACCTACATAAAAGCAATACTCTCCTATCTTATACACTCTGCCGTCTACATCGCAGCAGATATCATAGCTGTCAGGCAGATACAGCCCAATAGGAAAAAAAGTTCTCTTAATGATTGATTGATAGTATGGGATATAATGATCTCCCTCTAATTTTTCCTTTGGAATACTAGCATCAAGATATAATTCATTCGCTACATCTGAATAGTCTTGTTTCTCGCAATCAATCTTTAGATTTCCATATTCTTGTAAGAATTCAATTATAAAGTTTGGGTAATTATCTAGTGGCAGTTCTAATTCTTTTAGAGATACCTTCCTACCTTCTTTCCAACCAGCTTTTTTAAGCAATTCAGTTACGTCCTTATTAAATTCCATGTTTAATTAACTTTAAATTCTTTTATGTTAAAATGTTTCAGCTGAGGATTACAACTATTACAAGCCTTTTTATATTCTCCATGTTTTAATACAATTTCCCCCTTTCTAATATCATCTGTAATCTGCTTCGCATGACTTACAAATCCTTCTAGGGCTTTTCTAGCTTCTTCTATCGTCATTTTTCCTTTCGGATCTATCTTTTTGAGATATTGAGAAATATTCATGACTTCCGCACATTTTCCATGATGTTCGGGAAGTCTTAACTTCCCTTTGATATGAAGCTCCCACATCTCTCTAACCCACTTATCTACCAAAGGATGCAAATCATCAGGAAATACTCCAGCAGGTAGTTTTTTCTTATAACTATAATTAAATACCGTTTCGATACCCTCTAATACTCCACAGGCTTTAGGTCTTTCTTTGGTTGGCAATTTCAAGGCATCGTCTGCCATCGTCTTTAAAAAGTGTAAGGATTCATCGCTGATTTTTAACACCTCATCCACCAACCCCAGCTTCTTCTTCACGGCTACAATCAACTCATCCAACCACTGCTTAAAATCTTCAAAGAACTGTTTCGCGTTTTTAGTAATATTTCTGTAGGCTGTGCGCAGAAAGGTGATAAATTTTTCTAGTGCCTCTTCTCCCATCTCTCCTACACGCTTTACACCACGTAGCATTCTACTACCCAGCGAGCCTATATTGGCTACGATATTCTCTACTGCTGCTATACCGCCTGTA